>JAJAZO010000141.1 GCA_026785745.1 Chitinophagaceae bacterium
ATTCTCTCCTATTTTAAACTGGCTGTTCGGATTCAAAATTTCAAATACAACTTTCTGCGATTGATTGTCCGCATTCACTGTTTGTGCGGTGCTTGTCATTTTAAGCTTGTAAGACAGCGTATCATTATTTGAAGTGGCTGTAAAAGAAGTAGCTGATTTTAGTTTGGCAACATCAGCAGTAAACACCTGTGCTTCTACAAACACCTGGTTCAGGTTGGTAATTTCAAACAATGTTTCTCCTGTGTTTACCACAGCCCCGATGGAATAATTAAAAGTGCCTACAACACCACTAATGGGAGACGTGAGGCTTACCAATTTTGTGCTTCCGGCACTACCACCTGCGTTGGCATCAAATAACTGTTTATTTCTTTTTGCACTTTCGTACCTGGCTTTTGCTTCAGTTACATCTTTTTTAGCAGCGATATCTTCAATCGTTTTCAACCTTTCATATTGTGCTTTAGCAGCTTCATATTCTGAGTTCACTATATTTCTTTGTGAAAGGATGTCTATTTGTGTGCCTGCATCTACCTGTTGCTCCACTACTGCCAATACCTGTCCACGACCTACCTGCTGGCCGGGGTTAACTCTCAAGGCAACAATCTTTCCTGTTTGTGGGGATTGTATTACCGCTTTTCCCTGTGGTGCAGCTGTAACAGTTCCTGATAAAACCGTTGATTCATTAAAATCGCCGGTACCGATTTTTTGTGTAAGAATAGTAAACAGGAACTGTGTTTCTTTTTCTATTATAAAGGTAGTTGATGAGCCGCCAGCTTTTGCTGCTCCGCCTCCATGGTCATCACCTTCATGTGCAGATAACGGATTGTACGTTGCTGTAGGTAATAAACAAAAGATGATTATCGCAGCGGTAGTTATTTTCCTGTTTCGTTTTTTGCTGATAAAAAACATTATTATTACTCCAATGAGCAATCCCATCAATCCGAAAAACCAATTGCTGCTGTACCAATGTGCATGTGGTTCCTGTGTAGTTTCGGTTACTGCCAGTTCTTTTCCTGTTTCAATATTATTTACCTGTATTAAATCTGCTCCGTAAGCACTATTAATATTTACTACCAAATTGTATACTTTCTTTTCAGGGAGTATTGCTTTCAGTTCATATACTCCTTTATCAAGCCGGGTTGCTATTACTTTTATATCAGGGTTTCCGGCAACAGTTATTGTTAAGCTTGCTGTATCAAGCGGTTTATTAGTATTATACTCACTGATAAACAATTTCAGGACTGCTTCTTTTCCCGGGATAAGGGGACTATATTTAACCAGCAACTCATATTTATCAGAAAAAGCTTCCGACGAAAAATAGCTGGTAGCAGAAGCCGTTGCTTTTTTAGCATCACCATGGTCTTCACCACCATGTGCAAAGGCTAATACCGGCAACCATACTAAAATAATTAATAATCGTTTCATAACTGTCCCATTAAATATTGATAATTGATAACACTCTGGTTATAATTTTTTATTGCCTCCAGGTATTTCTGGTAAATAGCATACGCATCATTGCTGTTTCTCAACAAACTGATATAGTCAATTTCACCACTTACAAAAAAGCGTTGCGAAGTAGTAATTACTTCCCGGGCTTTCGGCAGGCCTGTTTGTTGATAGTATTGTACCGATTGCCAGTTGCTTTGCATTTCTCCATTGGCATTAATGGTTTGTAAGGATAATTCCTGTTGCAAACCTTCCTGTTTGCTTTGCAAAACCTGTTGCTCAGTTTTAGCCGCATTGATTTTGCTTTTATATTGGCCAAGCCATAAAGGAATTGTAATCCCGAAACGGAAACGGTTATACCATTTTGTATCTCTTTCTCCCTGGTTAAAATAGCCAAATGCCAACCCCGGCAAAGCCTTGCTTTTTTGCAGGACGATATTTTGTTTGGCATTCAATTGTTGCTGCTGCAATAGCTGAACAGAAGGATTGGAAAACAATACTGTTGAATCCGGTAAAAAGTATGTTTGCTGAATGCTGGAAGAAACAGTTAATGGTTCCACCATAAAATCATTTTTCAAGCCGGTGTGCCATTGCAATTGCGCCTTTACAGATTTTGCCCTTGTAGTGGCCTGCACATATTGATTATGAATTTCGCCGTATTGCGTTTCGGCAAATATTTGTTGCAGGTAATCTATCTGCCCGGCAATAAACTGGCGGATGGCTGACATTTTTATTTTTTCATACAACGTATCCTGGATATATAATTGCTTTACCAGCGAATCGGTAAACTGTATTTCGAGATATAAAAGCTTTACCCTGTATTTTAATTCTGCTTCGGTTAATTTTTTTTCTTCTTGTGCAATAGCAATTTGTCCTCTTTGCAAACGGTATTGATTGCGGTAAACAGAAGGAAACTCTATTGATTGAGTAATACTTCCGGTATAAAAATTGCCGGTGGGACTTTCCAGGAAAAATTCAGGGTTAGGTATATTAAAAGCCGACTTTAGTAATTGCTGCTGCTGTTTTACCTGTAATGAAGCGGCATTAATATTCTTATTATTAGCCAGCGTTTTGCTGATAGCTTCTGTTTCTGTCAATACAGATTGAGTATTAGCAGTTACTGCTACTAAAAGTATAAAGCCGGTAATTGTAGTTCTGAACATAAAAAATTGATTACTGTAAAACTTATTCTTCCACTTTGCACCAGGCAAAATGTAGTAATACTGGAGCAGTTAATGCTTCAGCTAGTTTACAATAATCAAATCTGAAAACTCTGTATAGCTATGCGTATGTCAGGGGGCGGAGGATGAAAATAGCTGGCAATATATTGTTGAGAAGTTGACTCAACCGAACTAAAACTATCAATTCCTAAAAAAATATTGATGATTGCCACAAATACCGGCATATTGATACCAGTTTTTGCAGCCAGCTTTTTATCTGATTGCTGAAACTGCATTATTTCATTGGTGCAGCAATCATCTTTTTTGGAAGCCTCTTTTTTGTCGTGATGATTTGCAGCAGGTTCATCATGGTGGGATTTCTTTGGCTCATTTTCATGATGATGTTTCTTTCCATCCGCATGTACATGCACAGGAGTTACTTTTTTTTCTTTTTTATTGTGCAGATGCTTTTTGCCATCACCATGAGCATGAACTGAAACTTCGGTAGCCTCTTCTGTATGATGAGATTTATTATAGCCCATATCTAAGCCCATAGAACAGGCAAAACCAAAAACGCTGTTCAGGGAGAACAATGTGATGAGCAGGGTTGCTTTAATCTTTATGGATGTTTTGCTATTCATTTAAACCGTTGCAAAAATAAGGCTATTACCGGTAAAAAGCCAAATGTGGCCCGGTAAAGGTATGCCGGTTGGTTTGCAAAGAGTTGCATAATTATGGGAATAGTTATAGAATATGGGGGACTCTTCTTGTTATTTATGTCTTTTCCCGATTGCATAAACCCTTTTCCTGATTGCGAATGTTAAAAAAGACACCAGAGATTAGCTTTGAAGCCTAAAACTGTTTATGTTAAAAAGAATAGTAGTTGCTTCATTTCTGATTCTAATTTATACGAATGTTCAATCCCAAACTTCAAATAAGGAAACAGATACTATTGCTATACATATCAAAAATCTGCCTGATGTAACGGTGGTGGGAAGAAACAGTAAAAGCGATATTCAGCAAATGCCGGAAATAGTTGGAACATCCATATATGCGGGGAAGAAAAACTCCCTTATTGTATTAGATAATGTACAGGGTAATGTAGTTACCAATACTATGCGACAGGTGCTGGCAAAAGTGCCAGGTATTCATATTTGGGAAAGCGACCCAAGTGGTATTCAAATTGGCATAGCCGCAAGGGGCCTCAGCCCAAACCGCAGTTGGGAATTTAACATCAGGCAAAATGGGTACGATATTGCTGCAGACCCGTTTGGCTACCCGGAGGCTTATTACAATCCGCAATTACAGGGAGTGCAAAGAATTGAAATTATAAGGGGCCAGGGTTCTTTACAATACGGTCCGCAGTTTGGTGGTATGGTGAATTATATTTTACGAAATGGCAGTGAAATTAATAAACCATTTGAATTTGAAACGCAGCAAACAGTGGGTAGCAATGCATTGTTTAATTCATATAACGCAATTGGCGGTAAAAAAGGCAAAGTACATTATTATGCTTTTTTTGACCACCGCAATGGTGATGGCTGGAGGCAAAACAGCCGCTATTTCACCAATTCAGGTTTTGCAACCATTACGTATCATTTAACACCAAAATTTTCGCTGACTGCCGAATTAATGCGTTCACACATCCGTAGCCAGCAGGCTGGCGGACTTACGGATGCTCAGTTTCAGCAAGATGCACAGCAAAGCCTTCGCAGCAGGAACTGGTTTGATATTTTATGGACAACACCAGCGTTAATAGCCAACTACCAGGTGAATGAAAAGACCCGTTGGAATACTAAATTATTTGCGACTATAGGCGACAGAAACAGTGTTGGCTTCACATCATCCATTACCGTAAAAGACAGCATCAACTTTACAACACTTAACTATAACAACAGGGTATTGAATGCTGATAAGTACAGAAACTATGGGTTGGAAAGCCGTATTATAACTGATTATTCGTTGGGCAAAATGAAAAATACTATTTCAGGTGGTATTCGTTTATACTCAGGTACCACTTTCAGGGAAGCTGAAGGAAAAGGAACAACAGGAACAAATTATGATATGAATGTTATTGGGGTTTATAATCGTGATATTGAATTCGATTCTAAAAACGCAGCGGCATTTGTAGAGAATATTTTTCGTATCAATGACAAATTATTACTCATACCCGGCTTACGTTATGAATGGTTAGAAGGTGCGGCTTCAGGCCGTAACGGGTTTACATCTGGCGGCGCTGCAATAGAGTTGCAGGATATAAAACGGAGTCGTAGTTTTTTACTGGCAGGAATTGGTGCTGAATATCACCTGACAAAAGGAACAGAATTCTACGGAAACTATTCTCAGGCATATCGTCCTATTCAATTCGCTAATTTGCAGGCACCACCTACAACGGATATGG
>JAJAZO010000142.1 GCA_026785745.1 Chitinophagaceae bacterium
CCATAACCGACCCCGCAAATGATGTGCTGTGGAAAAAGGCAGTTGATGAATTACAAAAAAAACTGAAATAATTTTGAAAGCTCAACTCCTGATAACAAAATAATTTCTGCAAAAGGGTTATCAACAGAAAATGGTATTCAGATTCTACTAAACAATCAAATTGCAATTCCAAGAAAGCAATTCCATTGCTGTATCTTTTGAAGTGCTTGGGGAAAACATCAATATCTATGAAATGATAAGGATTGAGAATGAAGTAACTCAGGAAGTTTGAATTGGTGTATAATTCTAAAACGTTATTTTTTTAACATAATCTCCGGCAACACAATCATTATTTCTTTTCCTTCTTCCGGTTTTTTCCAATAAACAATAAAATTAACAGTCGCACCTGCTGTTGTAAAGCCTTTTTGCTTCCACTCGGAAAGCGTTGCTTTAAAATTATTAGAATACCTTAAAAACAATTCCCCTTTAAAATTGCCGAGTCCTTCCGGAAGAATTTTTAATGTGCAACCGCTATACAATAAATTCATTTTATACTGTACATTTTCAAAATAACTGAGAAATACATCCCGCAGAGATAGTTGTATTGAAATTTGCTGTGGCTCGGCGTATATACCATCGTCGCTGGTGTAAGTAAGTTCTTCCGCTTTAAGCTCCCTCAAAAACTTACCATTGTAATGTATTGTAAGGTTTGTTTTGGTCCGGGTAATAGCCACGTACAATTGCCGTTTGTTTTCATCGGCATCCGGTTTAAAGTCCTTCAGCATTATAAAAACATTATCAAACTCTTTGCCTTTTGCCTTATGGATAGTGGATACAAAAACCGTTTCGGTTTCGATATTAATAAAGTCCTCTATTTTGGCTTCTGCTATAAACGCTTTCCAGTCGCTTTTATACTTTTTAACCGGGTTGGTTAATTCAAATTGTTTTGTGATACTGAGTACAAGTTCTTTAATGCTGCTCTTTTCTGCAAAAGCTGAAAATTTCCGAAGAGCTGAAGCCCATTCTTGCTCACTGATGACTGGAGAATTATCAGTGCCTTTCAACTGATCAGAAAAAAACCTTAGTTCAAAAAGGTTGCTTAAGTTGAAACCATCGTTTGATTGAATCAATTTTGCCCGTAACCCTTTTTGAACCAGCAGTCCGGTTATTTGAGTGGCTTCTTCATTTGTTTTAGTAAGTATACAACACGTTCCGGACAGATCTGTTTTTGTAATGGCATCCACTAAGGGAACTATCAGATTATTGCTGCTGTATGCTACAATTTGAATATTACCATTCTGTGATTGTTTGGCAAAACCGGGCTCGTCTTTTAGCCGGTTTGTGATGGATGCCGCCCACTGGTTGGCAAAAGCAACAATATTATTTTTGCTCCGGTAGTTTTCTATCAATTCATATTTAATTGCTGCATTCTCTGTAATCAATTGCTGCATATACCGGGAATCTGCCCCCCGGAATCCATAGATATTCTGATCGTCATCGCCTACCAGTATTACCCTCATCTCTTCATTCTGCTCCATCAGGGTCTGTACCAGTTTATATTCATCACTGTTCATATCCTGTGCTTCGTCAACCACCAAAACTGTTTTAGTAATGCGGCTGGTTTCAATATCCCCGCCTTTAATTTTCTCAACCGTTAATTTTAATATATCATCTGACTGCGCCAGACTTCCAACACGGCCAAGCAAATCAAAACAATAAGAATGAAAGGTTTTTATTTCAATAAAGTTGGCTGCATTACCAATTAGCTCCAATAACCGTTTTTTAAATTCGGTAGCTGCCGCTCTTGAAAAAGTGAGCATCAATAATTGTTCATGTTTTACATCTTCAGCCAATAACAAAGAGGCTAACTTATGAACCAATACTCTTGTTTTACCACTTCCAGGCCCGGCTGCAACTACTATATACTGGTGCTGTGCATCCTTAATTATTTCTAATTGCTCAGGAGACAGAGCCCCAAATAATTTTTTAAATTTTTCGGGCGTAAGTGTTCGTTTTATTTCGTCCTGGCGGCTGCCTGGAAAATATTTTGAAAGAAAGGAGGAATAATTAAGTCCAAAGTAATCATCAACAAATTGCAGGGCTTCTTTATAGTTGCGGATCATTTTTTTTGCATACTCACCAACAATGTGGATTTGCTGTACTTTTTGCTGATAAAACATCCGAAGCTTTTCATAGTCACTCTCTTTGTATTGGATTCGGCTATTTTTTTCCAGCCTGTCGATAGATAGTTTATTATGAACAACCAAAAAGCCTCCATCAATTTTAATAGCTTCAATTCTAGAGAGATAAAACAAAGTATCTTCAATATCATCAATAGATACTTTCATAACAAACATTCCCTGCTCTTTTTCTGCCATTTCCTTTAGGTCCTGTACCGAAAATTCAACCAGTACATCTTCTGCCCCATTTTCATCAGGTTTAAATTCATTCGATTTCCTGTAGAGATATTCGGCAATTAGTTTTGCCAGAAAATGTCTTTTCCTAAGTTTATCTTCAAACTCGTTTTTTGAAATGGTTAAGCCAATCTGGATATGATGCCTGGAGTATTCCAGATTATGCCGCTTAATCCAGTTTTTAATAGCCCAGAAATTAATGATCGTTTTTAATTTATTAGGAGTACAATCATTTATACCGAATTCAATAAATTGTTCATTAATTTCTTTCAAATGATAGGTAGACTCTTCTTCCTTCATCAGTGACAGCAAGAACTCTTCCTTTTTTCTATAACTTTCTACAACGTTTTGTGTTCGGTTGCTGCTCTCCCCTTTTTTAATAAATGCCGTGAGATCACGGGTTTGTGCAAGGATTTTTTCTTCCCTCAACAGTTCAATAATACGAATTACTTCTTCCTTTACAATGGCCAAC
>JAJAZO010000143.1 GCA_026785745.1 Chitinophagaceae bacterium
GAGCATAAAATAGAAAAAGACAGGGAAAAACAATATATCAGGTCATTTATCGAAGACCTTAGTTCTGATACTTCCTTTATTGCAATACATTTAAATAGAAAGATTGAAAAAAAGAAGGATTTAGATTCGCTTATTTGGTACCTGAATTCACCTGAACCAAATCAATATGGGCAAAGAATTTATTTTTTTGGCCGTCAATTAACCCGAACAATTAATTTTTTTCCTGCAGATGGAACCATAAAACAATTAAAGAACTCGGGTGGTCTGCGGCTAATTAAAAATCAGCAGGCATCAGACAGTATTATGGCGTATGACAAGGCAGTGGAATTGATACAACTTACACAAAACAGGCAAGACAACGAGGTCAGCGAGATCCGGCCTATGATGGGAAAGCTGATGGATCCTAATATACTCGAGACAATGATTGATGGAGATGTTATACGACCCCCTTCAGGAAACCCTCCTCTGAGAACAGTAAACAAGGAATTTATTCTCGATTTTATTTATGCCGTTCATCAGTTAAAAGGTAGCAATGATTTAAACCAGGTCCGGTTACAAAGATTAAAAGAAAGAGCAATTGGAATCATCCTTTTTTTGAAGAATGAATATCACCTGAAATAAATAATTTATGGAAGTACATGCACACACCCACACACCACGAAAAAAATGGACCCATTATTTCTGGGTCCCGCCTAAGGCGGGATAATGCTGTTTCTGGCAGTATTCTGCGGCTTTCTGGCGGAGTATCAGCTGGAGCATAAAATTGAAAGAGAAAGAGCAAAAAAATATATGTATGATATGGTAGAAAACTTAAAGTATGATACCATCCGCTATAATAGAAACCTGGTCAACAATGAATTAATAGGCAAGCAACTAGATTCTTTTAGGGCAGAAATCAGCCAAGCTGTTAAAGGGAAGATCGATGGCAATCGTTTATATGATTTATGGTGGAAGTGTAAAGGTTTTAACTCTGTTGTATTCAACCGTGCAGCCATCACACAATTAAAAAATTCAGGTAGTTTGCGCCTGATTAAAAATGATGCATTGTCTTCTTCAATCAGTGATTATTATGAACGAAAAATTACTGCATGTGAAGAAGCGGAAGAGAAACTAAGAAAGTCCGAAGAAAGGCTGAGTATTTCCTCATCGCATTTTTTTAATTATGAACCCTTTGATGATTTACTTTCAACAGAAACACAATATAATGTTACTACTCCCGATTCTATCATTGCCAGAAACAATAAACGCTTGTACGGTAATCCACCTTTAACTTTATTAAATAACAATCCTTCTGATTTAAAACTTTTGTACAATGATGTTGCAATGAAAGAAGAAGCCATGAAAGGGTATAATGCTTTTTTACGCTGGGCAAGAGAAACCGCTGAGGCATTAATGATACAGATAGAAGATGAATACCATTTTAAAAAATAAAATCAGGAAATAAATTTTTATGGAAGTACATGCACATTCTCACACCGCAAGAAAAAAATGCCTGCCTGTTGGCAGACAGGGACCCATTATTTCTGGGTCCCGCCTCAGGCGGGATAATGTTGTTCCTTGCTGTGTTCTGCGGGTTTTTGGCAGAATATAAACTGGAGCAAACAATAGAACGACATTGGGAACATCAGTTCGCCGAATCACTATCTAATGATTTAATAGCAGATATTAACCACCTCAATAATATTTTAGAACACAGAACGACAAGACAGATACAACTGGATTCTTTAATGTTTTTGTTGAATAATGCTGATAACAAAAATATGAGAAACAGTATTTATTACCATGCTATCCAGGTCAGCCTCCGTAATCCTGTATTGTTTACCCCTGATAATGGAACTATGCCGCAATTAAAAAATTAAGGGGGATTACGATTGATCAGTAAGAGGGCCATCGCTGATAGCATTGCCCGGTACGATGTAAGTACCCGCAATATGGAAACTTTTGAACAAATAGAGAGTAAATAATTCGAAGATTATCGTATTGCTGCCGGAAAAAATTTTAATTCGCTTGAATTTGAAAAAATGCTGGATGGAAACAACAAGGTGAGCAGGCCGGACAGTAATCCGGCTCTGCTTTCTTACACCAAACCTGATCTTGATGAAATAAATTTTAAGATCCACCGGATGAAATTCAATAACCGGGGTAGTAAAAGAGATGCACAACGGCTTTTGAAACAGGCTGAAAAATTTTTTAAGCGTTTTAAAAAAAGCATATCACCTGAAGTAAATGATGGGAAGCAGCTTTTATTTCAGTAAATTTAGAAACCAAAAAACAATTATCATGCAAACCAACAACCTCCTTCTACTTATTTTATTTTCCTGTTTTGCAACCAGCTGCATGAACAAAAAAAAAACTCCATCAGATACATTAGGGGACATCAGTTTCCAGGTAACTGGAAAAGAAGAGGGTCAGCCGCTTTTTAAAAAAGGCATGTTGCTCCTGCATAGTTTTGAATATGCAGATGCGGCTGAAGCTTTTCAACAAGTAAAAAAAACAGACCCCGGTTTCGTTATGGCTTATTGGGGCGAAGCCATGTCACTCAATCATCCTTTATGGCAAGAACAGGATTATGATCAGGGAGTTGCCCTACTTAACCAATTAGCACCGACAGCCGAAGAAAGGACGACTCTTGCAAAAACAACTTTGGAAAAAGATTTTATCGGTGGAATAAATATTTTATATGGCAAAGGCAATAAAGCGGAAAGAGACAGCAGCTATGCTGCTTATATGGAGACGCTTTATAAAAAATATCCTGGCAATGATGAAGTGGCTGCATTTTACAGCCTTTCATTAAACGGATGGGGAACCACCGAGCAGGACATAAGCATTTTACAAAAGGCTGCTGCTATTGGAAATGAAATTCTGCTGAGAAACCCTGATCATCCCGGCGCTTTACATTACATTATTCATGCACTAGACAATCCGGCTTATGCGGAAAAAGCTTTAGCCGTAGCAGATAAATATGCATTGGTAGCGAAAGATGCCGGCCATGCTTTACATATGCCCACTCATACATATCTGGCATTGGGTCTTTGGGATAAGCTGATCAGCAGCAACGAAGTTTCCTGGGCAGCGGAAATGAACAGAAGGGATAGAAAAAACCTGAATAATGATGCATTAGGTTATCATGCCTATCATTGGTTGCAGTACGGTTATTTACAAAAAGGCAATAAAGATAAGGCCCGCAGTATGCTGGATAGTGTAAAAAAGTATTGCAGCACATTACCAAGTCCAAAAGCGAGAAACCATCTTTTTTATTTGAAGTCAACTTACCTGGCTGAAACCAATGACTATTCAAAAGAAGTTGTTCTGGGGGAAAATAAAGCATCATTATCAAAATTAGAGAGCACAT
Source organism: Chitinophagaceae bacterium (assembly GCA_026785745.1). GTDB lineage: Bacteria > Bacteroidota > Bacteroidia > Chitinophagales > Chitinophagaceae > JJ008. Next base: position 3,353 of record JAJAZO010000143.1, read on the forward strand.
ATAACAGCTCACTAAAGAAATGTCTTGGTTTACCAATAACAACGAGTACTGCTAAGACA
>JAJAZO010000144.1 GCA_026785745.1 Chitinophagaceae bacterium
ACTTAATACTGCGTTCACTTCTTCCGCAGATGGAATTTTTACATTCGCTTTGTCAGGCGCATTTAAGGTAACCACCATATTATCTTTGGTTACCCATTGCTTTGCAAGAATGTTTATGTCCGGTAGTTTTACTGAACTGAGGTATTGTTTTACAAAATCATATTCCCATTCAATGCCCGGAATAGGTTCATTGATTAAAAAATTATTGACGTACTCATCAACATATTTGTATGATTCTTCTTTTTCTCTTTCGTTAAAAACCCTGTCGTAAAAACTCTGTAATTGTTTTTTCTGCATATCAAATTCAGATGCAGTAAAGCCATGTAACAAAACCCGGCGATTTTCTTCCATCATCGCATACAACGAACGGGACATACCGGTATCGCTGGTGTTGGCAAAAAGCTGGTAGGCATCTTTTGTTCTGGCAATACTGTTGCCATAGTAGGAGCCGGCACCAACAAACGGCGGATTTGATTTCAATGTTAGTTCTCTGAAACGGTTATTCATCATACCGGTGAAAAGACGGCGATTCATATACCGGCAATAATCACCAATAGTTGTTTCGGACTGTGGTTCTTTTTTAAACAATACTTCTATTGAAGGAAAGGCCGTCTCTTTATCTTTTGCAATAACTGATAATGTTTCAGTATGATCAGGAACCTTAAATACTTCTCTTTTTCTTGGAGATGCCGGTGCAGGAATGTTGCCAAATGTCTGTTTGATTTTTTGTTCAATATCGTTTACATCAATATCTCCTACCACAATCACTGCCTGTAAATCGGGACGGTACCAATCTTTGTAAAAACGTTTCAATTCTTCAGCTGTAAAATGGTCAAGACTTTGTTTTGTACCAATCGGTAACCTGTCTGCATATTTTGAACCACGGTATTGTACAGGTAAAGTTTGTTTCATCATTCTTTCGTCAGCACCACGGCTTAAACGCCATTCTTCAATTACCACCCCTCTTTCCTTTTCTATTTCTGCCGGATCAAGCAATGCATTGTGTGCCCAGTCTTCCAGTATTTGTAATCCTTTGTCCACCAACCCTGGCTTGTCTGTTGGCACAGGAAGTATATAAACCGTTTCATCAAAACTTGTGTAGGCATTAAGGTCAGCTCCAAATTCTACACCGATACTTTGCAGGTAACTTACCAGTTCATTTTTGGGGAACCGTTTGGTGCCATTAAAATTCATGTGCTCCATAAAGTGGGCAAGACCGAGCTGGTCATCATCTTCCAAAACTGAACCAGCATTTACTACCAGTCGCAGCTCCACTCTTTTTTCGGGAAGACTGTTGTGACGGATATAATAAGTAAGGCCATTTGACAACCGGCCAATCTTTACTTTAGGATCCACCGGCATTACCTGTGTCACATTTATCTGCGACCATGCACCAGGCATAAAGGCTGTCATCGCCAATCCGCAGGATGCTGTGCGCAGAACCAACCAGAGCTTTTTAACCACTTGCATAAAGTTTCTTTTTGTTACGTAAATTTATCTGAATGGAGTTGCTTGAAAAAATAAAAAAACCCCCTTTCCGATGAAAGGAGGTTTTCGCCTCATGAGAGTCAACAATTCTATTGATTGGGTTTTTCCTTGTAGTTCTTCTCTGCCTCTTTAGCCTTCTCAAAATCAAGCACTACGCCGTTGATGCAGTAGCGGAGACCGGTGGGTGGAGGCCCATCGTCGAACACATGTCCAAGGTGGGCTTTACAACGGCCACACTGAACCTCTGTTCTTTTCATACCATGTGCATTGTCAGGAGTATAGATGATGCTGCTCATGCTGATGGGGTCGTAAAAGCTGGGCCAGCCGCAGCCACTTTCAAATTTGGTATCACTTCTGAATAATGCATTGCCACAGGCCGCACAATAGTAAGTGCCGACCTCGTTTGATTTTTCAAATTTACTGGTCCAGGGCCTTTCGGTGCCCTTTTGCCGGGCAATGTAAAAAATATCGGCAGGAAGTATTTTCTTCCATTCCTCCTCTGTAATTGCCACTTTACTGGTATCGGTGGTAGAGTAAACGGGGTTCTTTTTAGTGGTATCCATTGTTGATGAATTATTGTTAGAAGGATTGTTCTGCGAAAAACTGCATTGTTGAAGCAGACCTGTAAATAATATGGCTGTAATTGTTCTTAGCATTATCAGTATTGTTATGTAACAAATTTACGATAACAAGGTTTGCCGGGATTGTCTTTAATGCGACAGGGGGCTTTTCTTAACATTTTAGCTGACTTTTTGAATTCTTCTAAAACTTAGGTCAGGTGTAAAAAATATAACCCCCGTACATTATATTTGTTAGCTAACCAAGATTAGTAACGGCTTATGTTTAATTTGATATTATTTGGCCCTCCGGGATGTGGAAAAGGTACGCAATCGGATAAATTAGTGGCGAAGTACGGATTAGTTCATCTTTCTACCGGCAACCTGCTGCGCCAGGAGATTAAAGACAAAACTCCCTTAGGGCTTGAAGCTAAAAGTTTTATAGATAAAGGACAATTAGTACCTGATGAAGTAGTGATAGGCATGGTGGACTCTTATTTTGACCAGCATAAGGAGGCGAAGGGTTTTTTATTTGATGGCTTTCCCCGTACGGTGGCCCAGGCTAAGGCATTGGATAAATTATTGGAGCTGAAAAAAACAGAAATAGGTAAGGTGTTGATGTTAAATGTAGATGAGGAAGAGTTAATCAAGCGGTTGGTGCTAAGGGGAAAAACCTCTGGCCGTAGTGACGATGCAGATGAGAATGTGCAGCGGAACCGGCAGGCGGTTTACAAAAAAGAAACATTGCCTGTGGCGGAGTATTATACAAAACTAAAGAAAGTAGGTACTGTGGATGGTATGGGAGATATACAAGAAATTTTTGAACGGCTCTCTGCTCAGATTGATAAAAAAGTGAAATAGTTCATGTTTAATAAATGGTTTTTATGATGACGTTAGCCAATACCGTCATTTTTATTTTTACTAATTGATTTTCGTAAATTGCTTTTTTTCAACGCATGCCAAATGAGTTTAGAAAAGGAAAATTTTCTCCGCACTAAATTGGTTACCTGTATGCAACGGTTAGACCCTGCTACCGCACCTAAGTGGGGAAAAATGAATGTGCAGCAAATGATAGAGCATTACGCTGGTGATGCTGTTCGCAATGCAAGCGGCCGGTTAAAAATTGATACGATACTTACACCACCGGATCACCTGGAGCGGCTGCGGGAGTTTTTGATGAGTGATAAACCCTTTAAAGAAAACACAAAAAATCCTTTGATGGGCGAAGAACCCTTATCCCTTCGCTATAAAACAGTACAGGCGGCTATTGGTGCTTTGCAACAGGAGTTAATTTATTTTTTTGAAGCTTACGAAAAGAACCCGGATCAGATCATCCGCAATCCATTTTTTGGCGACCTGAACTTTGAACAAAACGTTCAGTTGCTATACAAACATGCCCTGCATCATTTGCGGCAGTTTGGTGTGGAGCCACTAACAGGTTAGAATTTTTCCCTTAATAACGAATCTGCTTTTTGCAAACCACCAAGAATTGCTTCCTTCATTTTTCCTACTTTCATTTTTTCGTCAGTAAGATATTTAATGCGCTGCTCCATATTGTTGATAGCGGAGTCCATATCATATTCCGTCATCCATTTATCCATAGCAAAGTCAGCATATTTCAGGTCTTTTACCAATGCCTGTAATTTTGCCACATAGGGAGCTGCGGCCTGTTTTGCTTTAGCAGGTAGTTTGCCGATGGAATCAATTATTCCCTGTACTTGTTTTTGTGTGTTATGCAGTTTGCCAATCTTCGACATGCCAACAATATGGCCATCATCAATAGCTGCCATCAGGCTGTCGGCTTGTGTTTTTGGTTTATCACCGGAATGAGTTTGGCCGCTATGCTCATCATTTTTTTTGTTTGAATTATTACAGGCAACAGCAATACAGGCAAGTAATCCAACTACAGGCAATATGAATTTTTTCACGGCAAAATTTTATGGTTACAAAGATACGCCGGATGTAAAATCATTTATTGATACTTTTTTGGTTTTTCAGGTAATTTTGTCAAAGGTATTAATATTGCTATATGACTAAACTTGGAAACTATATTACCGGCAACTGGATTACAGGAGAGGGAGATGGGCAACTGCTTTACAATGCGGTTTCCGGAGAAGAGATTTCCGTAGCTACCACCAAAGGGCTTGACTTTGCCGCAATTGCAGAATATGCCAGAAGAGTAGGTAATCCGGCCCTTCGCACAATGACGTTTCATCAACGGGGAAATATGCTGAAGGCACTGGCTTTGCATCTTCGTAATCATTTGGATTTATTTTATAAAATTTCTTACCAAACCGGAGCTACCAAAGCCGACAGCTGGGTGGATATCGAAGGGGGAATAGGAAACCTTTTTGCCAATGCATCACTGCGCAGAAAATTTCCTGATGAAGTATTTTGTGTTGATGGCGAGAGCCATAATTTCAGTAAGAATAACACTTTCATGGGAACACATATTTTAATTCCCAAAGAAGGGGTGGCTATTCATATTAATGCCTTCAACTTTCCGGTGTGGGGAATGCTGGAAAAAATTGCAGTGAACCTTTTAGCAGGAATGCCCTGCATTGTAAAACCGGCAACTGTAACTTCTTATTTAACGGAAGCAGTTGTAAAAGAAATTATTGCTTCAAAAATTTTACCGGAAGGTTCCTTGCAATTAATCTGTGGCAGTGCCGGTGATTTATTAGATCATGTCACTTCGCAGGATGTGGTGACATTTACCGGTAGTGCATCAACAGGATTGATACTGAAATCAAACCCGAAGATTTTAAGAGAATCTGTTCCGTTTAATATGGAAGCCGATTCGCTGAATTGTATTGTAATGGGTGAAGATGTGGTGCCCGGTTTGCCGGAGTGGGACATCTTTATAAAAGAGATAAGAAAAGAAATGACATTAAAGGCCGGGCAACGCTGTACCGGCATCCGCAGAATATTTGTACCAGAAAATAAAATGGAAGATGTCTGGAAAGCAATCGGCACAGCATTATCCCAAACTGTTATTGGTAATCCATTGAATTCAACAGTAAGAATGGGGTCGTTGGCAGGACAAACACAACGTAATGAAGTAAGAGAACAGGTACAGAAATTACTAGCTTCTTCACAAATAGTATATGGTTCATTAGATAGTGTGGAAGTAATAGATGCGGATGCAAATAAAGGAGCATTTATGTCGCCGGTATTGCTGATGAATGAAAAACCATTTGAAGCAACTGCGGCACATGAAGTGGAAGCTTTTGGTCCGGTGAGTACGATTATGCCGTATAAAAATTTAGACGAAGCCATTGTATTAAGCAAATTGGGAAAAGGAAGTTTGTGCTCCACTATTGTTACGGCAGATTATAAGCAGGCAAGACAATATGTGGTGGGTGCTGCCTCTCATCATGGCAGAATATTAGTATTGAATAATGAATGTGCCAAGGAAAGTACAGGTCATGGTTCGCCATTGCCACTATTAGTACATGGCGGTCCCGGCCGTGCCGGTGGTGGTGAGGAAATGGGTGGCCTTCGGGGAGTGAAACATTATTTACAAAGAACCGCCTTGCAAGGTTCGCCAACAACTATCACCGCAATTACCAATGTTTATCAACCCAATGCAAAAGCCTGCCTGCCGGACGGGCAGGGAAAAGAACCGGGTAAACATCCTTTCAAAAAATATTTTGAAGAATTGCAAATCGGTGACCAGATTATAACTGAGAAAAGAGTTATTACCTCAGAAGATATAGACAAGTTTGCTGATTTAAGCGGCGACCATTTTTATGCCCATCTAAAAACAACTGATTTTACCGGAACCATGTTTGAGCAACAGGTAGCACATGGTTATTTTATTATGAGTATTGCTGCCGGATTATTTGTTGACAGTTATGAAAAGAACCCGGGTCTGCTAAACTATGGTATTGATGAGTTTCGGTTTACCAAACCTGTTTATCCCGGAGCAGAAGTGTATATCCGGTTTACCTGTAAAGAAAAACTACCCAACGATAAAAGAGTAATTGAAAAACCAGAAGATTTTAAACGGGGCGATGATATTGATAAAGGAATTGTGAAGTGGTATGTGGAATTTTTTGATGAAACGGATGAAGTAACCGGAGTGGCAACTATATTAACGATGGTGGCAAAGAAAAAGCAGGTGCTTGTAAAATGAATGTCGGCTAAACCATAACCAATGTCTTTCACTGTTTCATCAATATATATTTATCCAGTAAAATCATTAGCTGGTTTTAGTGTTACTGAAGCAGCCGTAACAGCAAAGGGGTTTGAGCATGACAGAAGATGGATGCTGGTTGATAAAGCAGGATAATTTATTACACAGCGGGAATCACATGCTATGGCTTTATTACAAACTACCATTACATCCGATGGTTTATATATTTATCATAAACAAAGCCCGGGTAAAAATATTACAATACCATTTCTTTTAACTCCCGGAGAAGTAAAGAAAGTAAAAGTATGGGATGATGAATGTGAAGCTTGGGTATATGGTAATGTGATTAATGATTGGTTTAGTGAAATACTGGAAATAGATTGTGAACTGGTGTATATGCCGGATGAAACAAACCGGTTAGTGGATGCCGGTTATGCAAAAGACAATGAAACCACCTCTTTTTCCGACGACTATCCTTTTTTAATTATAGGGCAATCATCACTGGATGAATTAAATGCGAAATTGTCAGTGCCATTGAAGATGGACCGCTTCCGACCCAATATTGTTTTTACTCCCGGGGAGCCACATGCAGAGGATGGTTGGAAACATTTTACCATAAATGAGATTGAATTCTTTGGCGTAAAAACCTGTGGCAGGTGTATGATTACAACAATCGACCAGCAAACAACAGTTCCGGGTAAAGAGCCGTTAAAAACACTGGCTACTTACCGGTCTTTTGATAATAAAATAAAATTTGGTATGAATTTATTGCATAAAGGCAGTGGCTGTGTAAAAGTCGGCGATAAAATAATTCTGCATACCCAATAAATATTTTCTTTACGGGTGTTAATCTTATTTTTTCTTTTTTGGGAAAGCAGTTACATGAAAACCTGCATTTATAAAAAATGCGGGTTTAAGATCAGTTTGTACAATTGGTTTATCGCCCGCATAATCATTGGTGATATCAAATCTTCCATTGACCCGCAATCCTGCAGTTGCCGTAAAAGCCCATGTCTTACTCAACTGTTTTTCAAGGCCCAGCTTTGGCCGTATCTCTCCCCGCTGGAAAAAAGTATTATTATAAAATGAATTTGAACTGCGAATGGCAAATTGGGTGCCATCCAGTTCGTAGCCAAATGTCCACATGGTTTTGGGAGATTTGGTATAACGGAAATTAGCCCTTGCAGGCAATAAAGCATCAACACCCCATTTCTTATTAAATGAATTATTATAAAGCAATGCCGGCACATGTATTACTTTGCCCAGGCGATAGCCCCGGAATACGCCGATGCCCCACATTCTTTTAAATCCTTTTTTCCATCCATAAATTATGGCGCCGCCTGCCAATAGGTTGTCGCCTGAAATATTTTGCAATGATTCTCCATTTCCATTGGCTTCCAGCGATACGTTAAGCAATAGAAAATTTTTTGCATTCAACGGTTTAAAAATATTTGTTCCTGCGGTAATGGAATGAAACTGCCGTTGGGACAGGAGCCTGGCAAATGAATTATTTTCAGGGTTTGAAATATTAAACGTACTAAACCAATAACCAGCGTTGAAACTCATATAAAACTTTTGTTTGGTAAACAAGGTTTTTGTATAGCCCAGCCTTACACTTTGTGTACTTTGAATATTGGTAGTATATGCTACCGGCAATAGTGAATTGGGAAAACGGGTGGGGCCTTGAAAAACAGGTTGTATCTCATAGCTTAAAGAAAGCCTTTTAGTGGGTGACTGACCGATTATTAAGGGATTACAGTATGTTTTTTTTACCACAGGTTTTTGTTGTGCCAAGCCATTCAGTCCGGAAAAAAGTAGCATCAATAGCCAGGTGCAAAGTATATTTGATTTCATGTTTCTGTCAGTTGGTGATTAAAACCAAGATAACAAAGAATTTTTAATTTAGTTTTGAACTAAAGTACTTTTTTATGCAGGAATCTTCCGGAGCTTATGTGGATCAGGTCGTAAAACACGGCATTGCCACCATTGAATTTTTTCATCCGCAAAGCAATTCATTGCCGGAAGAAATTTTGCATGATTTGGCAGCAGCCATCACCCATGCCGGAGAGAACCCGAATACTATGGTAATTATTCTCCGCTCAGCCGGAGAAAAGACTTTTTGTGCCGGGGCGAGTTTTGATGAACTGGTGGCAATAAAAACTAAAGAAGAAGGGTTGAAGTTTTTCAGCGGCTTCGCCAATGTTATCAACGCTATGCGGCTTTGTCCAAAATTTATCATTGGCAGGATACAGGGAAAATGTGTTGGAGGCGGTGTTGGCCTCGCCGCTTCTGTTGATTATGCGATAGCAGCAGAAGGTGCTGATATCAAATTGAGCGAATTGGCCGTTGGTATCGGCCCGTTTGTAGTAGGCCCTGCAGTAGAAAGAAAAGTTGGTACGGCTGCTTTTTCACAATTAGCGATTGATGCTACCATGTGGCGAAGTGCTGATTGGGCTAAAAGAAAAGGATTGTTTGCAGAACTGCATCCGAATGCAGATGACATGGATGAATCAATTAAAAAACTGTCTGACACATTAATGCATTCCAGCCCGGAGGCAATGGCGGACATGAAAAAAATATTCTGGAAGGGAACAGAACACTGGGATAAATTATTAATCGAAAGAGCGGCCATCAGCGGACGATTAGTGCTGAGTGATTTTACAAAAAAAGCAATCGAAAATTTTAAAATTAAGTAGTAACTCACCTTTCTTCTTTTAATTTTGCTTTTAGCTCAAAAGACACCACTTTTTTATTCAGCAGGTAAAATACCATTGTGTAAGCATCTGACCAATAATCCAAAGTACTTGCAGCATCATCCAAAATACTTAAGGTGCTTTTCCCCTTACCTTGTTCTGTTTGATAATAGTTTGCATAGCCGGGTTGAATATTCACATGGTAACTGTCATAGCCAGCGATGATTTTTAATCTATCTGAACCGATACCAATGCCTGTTGCTGTTTTACATAAAGGGCTGCTGGCCCGAATCCCGATTAACCTCATATGGAAAACGTTAGGAGCATAATAACTCCGGGTAAATTCTAATTGCACATTAATACCCTTATATTTTAATCTTGCAGTATCCCAGTTGTGATCGTTTATTGTATCCAGGTAGTTGTCCAGTAATAATTTTTGATTCAATAATTTTTCCAGTTGAGCCTGGTTCATTCCAAGTTTTAATGAACCAAGGCCATTCATACTTATTGTGTAATCTTTATTCTGGCCAGTTGCATAAGTGGCTACCATAATAAAAAGGAGGAAGCAAATTTTTTTCATGTGTTAATTTTTATTGTTTTTTGGCCACATGAAATTCGCCTTATAATCATCCCGGGTGGTAAGAAGAATTAATATGGCTCATTTCATAACAAGAGATTTAAATTGTCATTTACAGTCTTAAATA
>JAJAZO010000145.1 GCA_026785745.1 Chitinophagaceae bacterium
CCTCCAGGCTGAATGTAGGGTTTACACAATACACAGAGTCGGCTTTAATAACCTCGGCCTTATACAGTGTATCAAAGTCAATATTGGTAAGCATCAGGGCATCAAAAAAAACTTTGAATGTTGCGGAGGCACTATCACCTTTTGTGGCAGCAATGGTACAACTGTCAAACTCCACTACTTTATTTTTCAGGTTGATGCGGAATTGACTGAAGCTTAAACTGTGCCTTCCGTCAGGAAAAATAATATTTTGGTTGGCACTCCGCAATACTACATTTTCACTGAACATTATTTTTTCCTCGCCTGTTAGTTTTCCTGCATCTACCTGTAAGTTGTCTATGTGGAAATGAATATTGGAGACTATTAACGGCAATTGGCTGGAGTCAATTTTATTTATTAGCTTAAAAGTGCCGTTATCAATCTGGAATCTTTTTACATGTAACACCTTCAAAGCATCCTGAATGGAAGAATACACTTTTCCCATTTCCTCAGGAATGGAAACATCCTTTTTAATCTTATTATCCGGTTTTATCACAGCCCTTAGCCGGGTTACTTCTATAACAGGACTTTGTAAAGTGAGTGAATCAATAAGTATTTGCTTTTTAAAAACGAGAGGCAACAGGGCTTTTACCCGTAACTGCATCCTGTCAACACTGAAGCGATAAGCACTTATCCCGGAAACGGTATCGGTATTGTAAAAGACCGCTTTTTCCAGTTCAATTCTGCGGCTGAAATAATTGAAACGAAGTTTTTCAATTTTCAGTTTTACTTTGCCATTGGATTTTGAGTCCACCATGTCTTCCAATATCTGTTTTGCGTGTGCTTTAAACCAAAAATGAAAACCTATCAGCAATACAAGAAGTATCCCGAGGAAGATGGCAGTGCCTTTCAGTAATTTTTTTCTGAGACGTTTTGCTGTCAAGCGGTGGAATAATTTAAACAATGAATTTACTGAAATCAAGCGGCTATAATCCTGCCAGATTCATAACAAAGCCCCAAAATTGGTGTTATTGAAGATAAAACAGCTTATTGGGGAATTTTTACCCGTTAACTGACTGATGAGCCGGGTGCTACATTGTTTTCCGGTTTCAGTAATTGTGGCTTCCCTTCGATGTCTTCCGCCGTTAATATCATTCCCTGGCTTTCGATGCCTTTCATTTTTCTTGGTGCAAGATTGGTAACAACAATAACTTGTTTGCCTACCATTTCTTCCGGACTATAATGAAGGGCGATACCGGAAACAATTGTTCTTTTTTCTGTACCGAGGTCAACTTCTAATTTTAAAAGCTTGTCCGCTTTCGCCACCTTCTCACAGGCAGTAACTATTCCTGTTTTTAATTCAAGTTTTGCAAAATCGTCATACACTATTTCCGGTTTGCTTATAATTGATTTAGGTTCTTCCATTTTAGTAGTAGTTGCTGTTTTTACTAACCCTGCTTTTAATTTTTCAATTTGTTCTGCTATTTCTGTGTCTTCAATTTTCCTGAATAATAATTGTGGTTCCCTTAAACTGTAACCAACACTTAATAGTTTTATTTTTCCTGCATTTTCCCAATTCAGCATCTTATCCACCACTTTCATCATGTAAGCCATTTTCTTTGCTGTATTCGGCAAGAACGGATTGATAAGTACCGCAAGGTTGGCACATAATTGCAAACAGATATGCAAACAGTTGTCAATGCTCTTTTGTGAATCTTGAACTCCCTCTCCACTTGTGGAGATGGTAGGGGTGAGGTTTTTCGCAACAATCCATGGCTCTTTCTTTTGCATATATTGATTGCCTTTGCGGGAAAGGTCTATCACCTGGAACAAGGCATCTTTGAAATGATAATATTCCAATGCAGATTGCACTTCGGCTTTAGTGCTTTCAATATCAGCAATTAATGATTTGTCATTATCGTCCAGTATGTCTTCATGCAGCTTTGGTACTTTTCCACCGCATAGTTTATGCATCAGCACCCATGTTCTGTTTACGAAATTGCCAAAGATAGAAACCAGTTCACTGTTTACCGCATCCTGAAAGCCTTTCCAGGTAAATTCGCTGTCTTTTGTTTCAGGTGCAATCTGTGTAAGATAATAACGAAGCATATCCACACATTGACCGCCGCCATTATCCTTCTTCACAAAATCATTAATGTAATCCCTCATCTCCAATTTCCAGTTGCGGCTGGTACTCATCTTATCACCTTCAAGATTGAGGAATTCGTTTGCAGGAACATTATCAGGTAAAATATTTCCATGCAGTTTCAGTATGATAGGGAATATGATGCAATGGAAAACAATATTGTCTTTACCGATAAAGTGAACCAGTTTAGTGTCTTTGTCTTCCCAATAAGGTCTCCAGCTTGCCTCGCCGTTAGGGAGGTTCTTTTTATTATCTATAGCCCATTGCTTGGTAGCACTGATGTAACCGATGGGTGCATCAAACCATACATACAACACTTTGCCGGCCTCCCTGCCCTCCGCAGGAGGGTTCTTAGAGTCTGATATTTTAGAAGTCGTTTTACTTTCGGAGTCTGAAGTCCCCCCTTCGGGGGGATTTAGGGAGGCTGGTACTTTTACCCCCCAATCCAAATCTCTTGTTACTGCCCTCGATTGCAGGCCACCGTCAATCCAGCCTTTGCATTGACCGACCACCGTTGCCCGCCAATCATCTTTATGTTCTTTCAAGATCCATTCCCGGAGAAAATCTTCATGCTTGCCTAATGGCAGGTACCAATGAGTAGTTTTTTTCTTAACCGGTGTTTCACCACTTAATGTACTTACAGGGTTTATCAATTCATCGGGACTTAGTGTGGTACCGCAGTTTTCACATTGATCGCCAAATGCCCTGTCGCTGCCGCAGTTGGGACAGGTGCCTTTAATATAGCGGTCAGCCAAAAATGTTTTACTGGCTTCATCAAAATACTGTTCTGTTTCTTTTGTTTCTAATTCACCGGCATCATTGAGTTTTGTAAAAAATTCGCTGGCAGTTTCATGATGCAATGGCGAACTGGTACGATGATAAATATCAAAACTGATATCAAGGTCAGCAAAATCTTCCTTCATGGCCTCATGGTATTTATCAATGATAGCCTGTGGCGTAGTGCCTTCCTTCATAGCTTGTATAGGTATAGCAGTACCATGTTCATCACTGCCGCATACAAACACCACATCTCTTTTTTGTGCCCGCAGGTAACGGACATATATATCCGCCGGAATATAGGCGCCTGCCAGGTGGCCAACATGTTTCAATCCATTGGCATAGGGAAGGGCAGATGTAACTAAATATCGTTTGGGGTCAGACATTTACAATTTTGGTCTTTATTAGCCTTCAAAAATACCGGAAACGCCACCAA
>JAJAZO010000146.1 GCA_026785745.1 Chitinophagaceae bacterium
AAACTGAAATTCCAGCCAACTATGAAAGCACTGATTTTTTATTTGAGATGATTCGCAGAAATAGTAACCGCATCAACCAGCTTATTTCAGATTTGTTGAATTCTACTAAATTTTCTGAACTCAACTTTACTAAAATATCGGCTAATGAATTATTAGATGAAACACTAAAGGAGGCTACAGACAGAGTATCGCTGACAGAGGTGAAGGTGATAAAAAAATACAGTAATAATATGTGTGATTTATCAGTGGATATGGACAGAATTAAGATTGCAGTACTGAATATTATTATTAATGGATTGGAGGCCATGGAAAAAAGACCAGACAGTAAACTTATACTGGAAACAAAGGGGGAAGAGGGTAAATGCAAAATAATTATATCGGATAATGGAGCAGGGATGGACGACGAAGCCCTCAGCCGGTTATTCGAACCATATTTTACCAGTAAGCCTAAAGGCAATGGACTGGGGCTTACCAATACGCAGAATATTATATTGAATCACAAAGGAGATATTTCAGTAAAGAGTAAAAAAGGAGAAGGCACTACCTTCACCATTACCCTGAATTTCGCATCCTGAAAAAGAAATACAGGATGCGCAGATGATGGCCGTGTAAGAATTTGTGGAGTAAATTTCCCAGTTTGTGTATCATCTTACGCTATGCCGCAGCATCACCTATTAATAGATCAATTACCCTGTTTACCTCTGTAATAGTAAAAGGTTTTGAAAGAAAGAAGTTAACACCATTACTGTAGGCTTTTGAACGGTCTTCCGGTGTGTCGTGTGCCGTTATCATTACAATCTTCAAATCGGGATATTTGTATTTTATCTTATTGACAAAATTAATACCTAATCCATCGGGTAAGTGATTGTCTAATAGTAAAATAGAAGGCTTGTCCGTTTGTAATTTTATCTCTGCATCCTTTAACGTCATGGCAAAAGATGTGATAAAACTCCGCTTTGCCAGGTTGTGACTAAGGAAATAGCAGATGTCTGCTTCATCATCAACGATTAGAATTTTTACTTCAACTGGTGTAGAATCCTTCGACATTTTTGAGATATAACTGTATAACATTTAAGCCGTAAGGCTCAAATTTACTGCCAATCACTTATTTTTTAAAACAAGCCTGTAACAGGCATTTTATTTGCCTTACTGATTCCCGAAACCGGGTAAAGGGGTATATTTCTTCCTCATCATGGTTGAAATTTTCTACTGTTGATGAATAACTACCGTAGCAAATGTAAAAACCAGGGCAACCAGTTCATTTTTGTCTAATTTTAAACTAAATACTTTTTCATGAAAAGGATATTGATTATTGATGATGATGCAGATATGTGCCGGCTGCTCAGTCATTTTCTGCAACGTAAAGGCTTTGAAACAGATACTGCCCATTCTGGAAGCTAGGGCTTAGTAAAGTTCAAAGAAAAACGATTTGACCTCGTTTTGTGTGATTTCAGGCTTGAAGGCATGGACGGACGCAAAGTGCTGGAAGAATTAAGAAAAATTGATACGACGGTTGTTGTAATCATCATCACCGGCTATTCTGATGTAAAGATGGCAGTAGAAGTGATGCGGATGGGTGCTTATGATTATATCACCAAGCCACTGATACCGGAAGAAGTAATATCAGTTATCAATAAAAGTTTAAATGAAACTAATTCCCCGCCGGATTATACCGGCTCTCCGGATAATACAACCCAGCCTTTAAATGCAGTCGGAAAAACTTTTGCCCTCAACGAAGAATACCTGGCTGGTACGTCTGACTATGCAACAGAAATGTACAAACAGGTAGCATTAATAGCCCCTACCAATTTTAGTGTTATCCTGTATGGAGAAAGCGGTACGGGTAAGGAAGTAATAGCTAAAACAATTCATCAATCCAGTAACAGAAAGGATAAACCTTTTGTAGCCGTGGATTGCGGCACCATATCCAGGGAGCTGGCAGCCAGCGAACTGTTTGGCCATATAAAAGGTTCCTTTACGGGTGCGATAGCCGATAAAGAAGGATTTTTTGAAGTAGCAGATGGTGGCACTTTGTTTTTAGATGAAGTATCCAATTTGCCATTGGATGTGCAAACTACTTTACTGCGGGTTATACAGGAACGGAAATTTAAAAGAGTGGGAAGCAGTAAAGACATGAGTACTGATGTACGGGTTATTGTTGCTTCTAATGAAAACCTGCAGGAGGCATACCGAAAAGCAAAATTCAGAGAAGATTTATATCACAGCTTTAATGAGTTCTCTATTACTATTCCTCCGTTGCGGCAACGCAAAGATGATATTAAATTATTTGCCGGTTTCTTTCTGCAAAAAGTGGCAGCGGAGCTAAATAAACAGCTTGATGGGTTTGATGATGAAGTAATGGATTTGTTTTTAAATTATGAGTGGCCGGGTAACCTGCGGGAGTTTAAAAATGTAATTCGCCGGGCTGGTTTATTATCTGCAGGGGGAAAGATTACCACTAATGTGCTGCCCTGGGAAATTATTGGCGGCGCAGTTTACCATGCTGAACCAGTTGTAACACAAGCTGCAATAGCAGCACCTCCAAAAGATTTGAAAGATGCCGCATCGCAGGCTGAATACCTCGCTATAATGAATGTATTGAAAGAAGTAAAATTTAATAAAACGAAAGCTGCGGCTCGTCTTAATATTGACCGTAAAACCCTTTACAATAAAATACGGTATTACGAAGAAAATAATGCTATCTAACACAAATGATAGTGTCAGGCAGGCAATTGTTATAAGTAAGTGCAGGGATGAATCAACTAATAATTAAGAACTATTTTCCCTTTAGCTTTTAATAACCAGAAATAATTTGTTATACCAAACCGAAAAATCTATTATGTTTTTTAAAATCCAGATGGTTTATAGCAACAAGGGTTTGTTTTAAAAATGAAAACGTATAAAAAGGTATTTAGGTTATTCGATGAACTGCCATTAAGTTGTCAGGATAAGATTTTTGAATAGTGCTGTCACCGTTCTTCGAAAAAAAACATAATGCCAACAAAAGAAATTGATAAACCAAAAATACTCTCGCAAAACCTTTTCCCGGTTGTAGGCATAGGTGCATCTGCAGGTGGATTGGAAGCCTTTAAAAAACTGATAACAGCTATTCCCGAAAATTCAGGAATGGCTTATATACTTGTTCAGCATTTACATCCCGAATATGAAAGTGCTTTGCCGGAGATTTTACAACGGGTAACCAGTATTCCTGTTATTGAAATAAGTGACAATGTACATGTCAATCCCAATCATATCTATGTTATTCCCAGCAATAAAATGCTGGTGGCCACAGATGGTGTGCTGAAACTGAGTCCGAGATTGGCTAAAGAAAGGAATATGTCCATTGATATTTTCTTTTCTTCGCTGGCAGAAGTACACCAGGGCCATTCCATTGGTGTGATATTATCCGGAACCGGTGGGGATGGCACGGCAGGATTAAAAGATATAAAAGATCATGGAGGACTTACGTTTGCCCAGGATCCGGCTTCTGCTGCTTATGATGGCATGCCGCAACATGCTATTGATGCTGCCATTGTTGATTTCATTCTTCCACCAGAAAAAATTTCGGAAAGGCTGATGGAACTTCAGCAATCTTTTGCTATTTCTTCTTCAGGTGATGAACCTGATGCAAAAGATAAAATAAATGAAGATGGGTTTAGACAAATACTGGCATTGCTGAAGATTCGTGTTGGTGTGGACTTCAGTTTTTATAAACAAACTACTGTTCGACGGCGCATTATCCGCCGCATGATAATACTGCATCTGGAAACCATTACAGATTACGCAGAGTACTTGAAAAAAAATAAACCGGAACAGGATATTTTATTCAACGACCTGCTGATACCGGTCACTTCTTTTTTTCGTGACAGCATAACTTTTAACAGGCTTTGCGAAACGGTTTTTCCGGAAATCCTGAAAAATAAATCAGTCAGCAACCCGGGTCGTATCTGGATAGCGGGGTGCTCCACCGGGCAAGAAGCTTATTCCATTGCAATATGCATACAGGAATATTT
>JAJAZO010000147.1 GCA_026785745.1 Chitinophagaceae bacterium
GGAATGGGCTGTCTTTAAAGTTGCTTTAATTTCCTGTAAGGTGATTTGTTTTTGAGAATCACCATCCCGTTTAGCGGTTTGGGTAAAATAAGTATGGGTAGATAAAAAATCTGCCTGCTTTATCAGCCATTCAGTTCTTGTTTTTACAAAGCCTGTTTTCTTAAACTCAGCGAATATTTTTTCGGCAGTAACCGCATACTTTTCAGTGCTGAGATAGAACAAATCTGCATCGCAGAGATATTTTCCTAATTCAGTCGAAGGTGTTTGTGGCAATTTTGTAGCCATTATCATTTGGCAAATCGCTTCTACCTGTTCGGGATTGTAATCATACCCAGGCAGAAATTTTTTGGCCAGCTTGCAGGAAATTTCTTCATGCTTGTTATGATTTTCCAAAAAACCTGCATCATGAAATAAGGCGGCTGTTCTTAGTAACAGCAGTTCTTCACCAGCTATCCTTTCCTCTTTTGCAAGGTATTCGGCTGATGCTATTACATTTTTGGTGTGCTCTGCATTATGATAGGTAAGCCAGGAAGGTAATTCCTTCTCCAATTTATTTATCAGGAACGAATAAGCCTTTTCGTATTGCATTACCAGAAATAATTAGTAAAATTAATCCATCACTTCAAAAGTCATCATCGGGTTTGCTTTATTCTTCAAGGTAACCTCCCCTACCTTCCGGCAATTAAATGATTGCTTCACTTTTTCAAATGACACTTCATTAATTATAATCTGACCGGGGCCGGCAGCAGACTGTAACCGTTCTGCAACATTGACCTCATCGCCAATCACCGTATAATCCAGCCGGCGCAGTTCAGCTGAGCCGATATTACCGGAAATCATTTCACCACTGTTGATACCAATGGAAACTTTCGGTAAAAAGAATATATCTCCCGACTCGTTCGGCAGTTGTTCTATCATTTTTCGTACAGCAAGGCAAGCATCAATAGCCCTGTCCAAATGATAATCGTCCCGGAAAACAGCCATTACTGCATCGCCAATAAATTTATCAACATAGCCACCCTGGGCAATAATCTCTTTCACTATCACATCAAAATATTTGTTCAATAATTTCACTACTGTATCCGGTGTTTCATTCTCGCTGATAACAGTAAAGCTGCAAATATCAATAAATGCTACGGTAGCTACTACTGTTTCATTCGCCATGATAGATGCTTCATACTCCCGGCCACCCATGAAATTCAAGACATTTTCGTCCACATACATTTTCAGGATATTATTTTCTTTGATGGCTTTCATGGTTTCCCGCAATTGCAGTACATGCTTCAGCGTTTTTTCCATGGTCCGTTCCAGGTCTTCAAAATTCACCGGTTTGGTAATAAAATCAAAAGCCCCCCGGTTCATCGCAACACGGATATTGTCCATATCGCCATAGGCAGATACCATCACCATTTTAGTTAGAGGATTTGTTTCGCCAAGCCTTGTGAGCAATGTCAATCCATCCATTTCAGGCATATTGATATCACTGAGTACAATATCAATATCCGGGTGCAACTGCATTTTATCCAATGCATCATTACCATTCACCGCAAATATGAATTCATATTGCTGCTCCCTTATTTTTTGTCTGAATTTTTGTTTAATCAGCACTTCCAGATCTGCCTCGTCATCGGCTACCAAAATTTTTGTCATAATAACTTTCCTTTTAGCTTCTCCTTTAATGAAATAAAATCAACGGGTTTGGTTAAAAAATCATCCGCCCCAAGTTTCATGGCTTCGCTGTAGTTTTCAGCATCTCCATATGCTGTAATCATCATAACTATCGGTGGGGGCTTTCCATATTTTTCTTTGATATGTTGCAATAGTTCCAGGCCACTCATACCAGGCATATTGATATCAGAAAGAATAAGTACTGCTTCATGTTCATTCGCAGCCATATATTCGAGTGCCTCTTCACCTGAAAATGCAAAACAAAGTTCCACTTCACCCGATTTTACTTCTTTTCTGAACCGTTGTTCAAAAAGAACTTTGACATCTTTTTCATCGTCTACAACTAATACTTTCATGTGCTTTATTTTATGCTTGTAAGATAATGATAAAAGTGGTTCCCACCCCTTACCTGGTTTCTACCTTTATCCCGATACTTCGACAAACTCCCTACTATCGGGACCCCACGGTACCCTTTGGTCACAATATCATAGCTCAGGTTCTTTTATATTTCATCAAATGTACCGAGCCTACGGCTCTCTGTTATACTTATCATTTTCTCCTTTTCTATACAACGGGTTGAAACCCATTGTTACAAAATTACATCGAGGCTACGCCTCTGTTTTCCATCACCAAAGTTTTACACTTGTTATGCAGAGCCTTAGGCTCGGTTTTGTATTGCAACACCGGATTTATTCCGGTGCAAATAAGAGCTACACAGCACCTGAGTGCCATCGGCACAGTAAATATCGCTAACAAGGCAATACAATAACAAACTCACTTCCTTCCCCCTCCCTCGTTTCCACCTTTAACTCACCACCATGCCCTTTGGTTACAATATCATAACTCAATGATAAGCCAAGTCCCGTTCCCTGCCCGGTAGGCTTGGTGGTAAAAAAAGGTTGGAATATTTTATCTAATACTTTTTGTGGAATGCCGTTACCGTTGTCGGTAACCCGTATTTCCACCCGATAGCTATCGGGTTTGCCCCCATCGACTGAAGGAGAGCCGAGTCTTTTGGTGGTAACAGTTACTATTGGTTCGTAGGGTTCTTCACCCTCCGCCGTTTGGCGGAGATGGGGGCTTTTCTTCTTTTCATCCACAACATAAAATGCATTCGTCAGTAAATTCAAAACAACCCGTCCAATATCCTGTGGGATGATATTTATTTTTCCAAGCGATGAATCAAAATCAGTTTTCATAGTAGCATTAAAGGATTTGTCTTTTGCCCTTAGTCCATGATAGGAGAGGCGTAGATATTCATCACACAATGCATTGATATCTGTTGGTTCTTTTATGCCACTGCTGCTTCTTGAATGTTGCAACATTCCTTTTACAATATCGGCTGCTCGTTTGCCATGATGATTTATTTTTTCTAAATTTTGTTTTACATCGTCCGCTATTTCTTCAGCGACTTTATAATTTCCTTTTTTAAGCTCGTCTTTCATTTCTTCTATCAACTCATTACTTACTTCCGAAAAATTATTAACGAAGTTCAACGGGTTTTGAATTTCATGTGCTATGCCTGCTGTGAGTTCGCC
>JAJAZO010000148.1 GCA_026785745.1 Chitinophagaceae bacterium
AACAGTAGGCGGCGCCAGCAGGCAGGTAACGATAGCCATTACTTTCATTACCTCGTTCATCTTCATGTTCACATTGTTTACATGCAGATCCTGCAAACTCACCATCACATCACGATAGTTTTCACTTAGGTCTGATGCTTGTATGATGTGGTCGTACACATCTTTGTAATATTTGTTGTGCCGGTCTTCCAGCAGTTCACTTTCACTACGCAAAAAACCATTTACCACTTCCCTTACTGGTGAGAAATTTCTTTTTAATACAATCAGTTCTTTTCGCAACTGGGTGATATGTGCAAGGGCATGAGGATTATTTCCCCTCGTTACCTCTTCTTCCACCTCCTCAATATGATCGCCCAATTTTTCCATGACCACAAAATAATGGTCAACGATAAGATCGAGCAGGGAATAACACAGGTAGTCTGCGGTACGCTGTCTTATCTTGCTATTAGCTGTTTTTAATTTTTCCCGAAGCGAAGTAAACACATCCCGGTGTGCATCTTCCTGGAAGCTGATAACAACATCTTTGGACAAAATGATACTTATCTGTTCCTGCTCCACCGCATGTGTTTCTTCATTATAATACAGCATATTGAGCAGGCAAAAAATACTGTTCTCCTCTTCATCTAATTTTGGCCGCTGGTTGATGCTCAGTATATCTTCAATCACCAATGGGTGAATATCAAAATAGGTACACACGGCTTCCACATCGGTTTTTCGGAGGCCGTCCACATTTATCCAGGTGGTGCGGCCGCTGGTTTTGTAAATAAAACTATCACCGATGGCAGAAAGTTTTTTTTCTTCCAGCGATGTTGCATCATAATCAAAGATGCTTACTACGACCTCTTTGGCTTCTTCCCGGTGGGGGATTACGGTAGGGTTAACAGACAGTATTTCTTTAGTTCGCTTAGGTGCAAACAGATTGGGCAGGTACAGGTACTTAAGGTATTTGTCGGGGCGAAGTTTTTCCAGTTTCATAAGTAGGAAAGTTAGGAAAAAGAATTACAGTTACAATAAAACCGTTTCCTCTTTGTGGGCCATTGGAAATATGGTTGCAGCGGCTATCGTTGGGTGCCCGGCCACCGGAGACAAACGACCAATAATTTTTTTACATCAGCAAATCTGTAAATGCGAGATTGTTTTTATTTTAGAAACATCGGGAATAGTGGTTTGCATATTTGCTGAAAATCAATGATAATTCTTTTCGAAGATTTATAGTTGAAACCCGGTATTGTCCTGATTTATTTTTCAGCTGTAAGCTCCCCCATTTTCCGGGCCACTCAAAATCTGATTTTTTTGTTTTTTATTAATTTTACCCGCTTGTATTTTTTTGAAAAAAGTCAGGCTATAGCCTGACAAACTAAAACTACAGTCAGGTTGTACACTTACTTATTGTTTAAAGCAAACAACCTTTTCCCCTATTTCCATCAATCTTCCAACCGGTTCAATATATAAGGAGAGATTATTTTTTTGAAAAAGCTCTTTTATATCGTTCACACTTTCTGCCCTTACACTCACCAATATTCCCCCATTCGTTTGCGGATCGGGTAGTAATGTAAACGCTTCCATCACATTCACTCCTTTTTCAAATTTTACTTTATCGCTATAGGCATTCCAGTTTCTTGTTGTTGCATCGGGGAAAATGCGTTGGCTGATATATTCTTTCACTCCTGCGGCAATGGGTAGTTTGTCATAAT
Source organism: Chitinophagaceae bacterium (assembly GCA_026785745.1). Taxonomy (GTDB): domain Bacteria; phylum Bacteroidota; class Bacteroidia; order Chitinophagales; family Chitinophagaceae; genus JJ008. The sequence goes on from JAJAZO010000148.1 coordinate 1,695, forward strand.
AAATTTCTGCACTCAGTCCACTGCCTTCGGCCATTTCTATTAAGTGGCCGAGCATTCCAAAGCCGGTAACATCCGTCATGGCAGTTACCCCTTTTATCTTTCCCAGCTCTTCGCCTATTTTATTAAGCGTTGCCATCTGTTCAATCATTAATGGCAAATGTTCTTTTTTTAGCAAACCTCTTTTTTGTGCAGTAGATAAAATACCAACACCAAGGGGCTTGGTTAGAAATAAATAATCACCTTCTTGTGCGGTGTTATTCTTCTTTAAATTTTCTATGGGAACAATACCTGTTACTGCCAAACCAAAAATTGGTTCCTGCGAATCAATGCTATGACCCCCTGCTAATGGAATACCGGCTTCGGTACAAATGCTTCTGCCACCTTCAATAAGTTTTTGTGCTAATTCCACCGGTAGTTTTTCAACCGGCCAGCCGAGTATTGCAATTGCCATCAATGGTTTTCCACCCATGGCATACACATCACTGATGGAATTGGCTGCTGCTATTCTTCCAAAATCAAAAGCATCATCCACAATCGGCATAAAAAAATCAGTAGTAGAGATTAATGCCGTGCCATTGCCAAGGTCATACACGGCTGCATCATCTTTACTGTGATTGCCAACTAATAGTTTGTTGTTATCTGGTAACACAAAACTGTTTTTCAGTATTTCATCTAAAACTTTGGGAGCAATCTTGCAGCCGCAGCCAGCACCGTGGGAATATTGGGAGAGCTTAATTGGGTCTTCAATCATTCTGCAAATCTCGTATAATTAAGGGAGAGAAATAACCACAGAGGCGGGGAGACGCTGAGTAATTTTGCCTGAAACTAAACGCTGTGCCTTTGCACCTCAGCGGTTAAAAAATCTATTTCTTTCTTCTGAATATTATCCCTGCATTTTTCTCAAAGTCAGAGCTGAAACGAAGATTATAGACATCATCTCCATCATGTACTACGAGCAGCCCGGTATTAGGCGGATATTTTCCAAGATTTTCTGCAAATAAGACCAGTGTAAAGTCTTCGTTGCCCGGAGTGATATAAATTGTTTTTTTGATGGCACTGGCTTTCAGTCCTTGTTTCGACATGATAACTTCTCCATTCATATAAATACTTACGGTATCACCGTCAATCTCTCCATTGTCATACAGCGACAACTCCAGGCTATCTGCTTTGAAACTTACAATTTGTGAGAACTCTGATTTTCTTCCAGCTACTAATGCAGCCTTAGCGATAATATCAACAACCGGCTTTTTTTCTACCGGCACAACAGAAACAACATCTTGCTGTTTTGTTTCCGTAACTGGGTTGGCTGAAGTAGAGGTAACTGGGTTGTTTGTTTTGGCAATACTTTTTATATCAGCTTGTTTTACCGTAACTGGTTCTGTTTTTACCGGTTTATTATCTGTTGCAGCTACAGTTGCAGGTTTATTGTTTGCAACAACAGGAACGGGTTCTCTCTTAATAATTATTTCAGTAAACGGGTCTGTTTTTACTTCTTTTTCAACCTTGGCCCCTCCTCCATCTACTATTGAATCCATTGGTTTTTTTCTGCTAGTTGCAACAGCATCAGGTACTTTATTCTCAACTATTGTTTTTGTTGTTGATGTTGGTGAAACAGTAACTGCTGCTGCGGGAATATTTTTTGTATCTGTTTTTGGTAACGCTATTGAAGGTTTTGTTACTGCCGCAACTTCTTCATCAGGGATTTTGTTTTCAGTAATTGTTTTAGTTACCGTAGTAGCAATTACATTTACCTGGCCCGTAGTAATGGTCTTTGTATCCGTTTTGGGTAATGCTATTGCTGGCTTTGTAACTGCGGCAATTTGTACATCGGGAATTATGTTTTCAGCAATTGTTTTTGTTACAACAGCAGGAACAATATCTACTGAGCTTATAGTAATGGTCTTTGTATCAGTTTTTGGTAACGCAATTGTTGGTTTTGATACGGCAACAACAGGCGGTATTGTTTCTGCTCGTTCCAGCACAGGAGTTACAGGCGCAACAGCAATAGTATTGGCCGCTGGTAGCTGTTCGATTTTTGTTGAATACTCTGTTTTAATTTTCTCCGGCTTTGCAATTCTTACAATTGGTGCACCCTCCTGACGTTCTTTGTAAAAAGCAATATCATTGGCCAGTTTTAATTCTTCTAAGTGTGGAAATATTCTGGAGGCCGTTAAATCTTTTTCTTCTTCCAGGT
>JAJAZO010000149.1 GCA_026785745.1 Chitinophagaceae bacterium
CAGTTATCACAAACCAGTGACGAGATATTCCGCACCTCCTATAAGGCTGAGGCAATGGGATGCAAAGTAATTTACTATCTCAATATCGGCGATTACCAATCTTACGCTAAAGCTGCAGAGGAGAATGTGGCCTATTCATCAGGTCTGTGGCACAAAAACAATACAAATACCTGTGACCCCTATCCTGGCATACGGTTTCTCAATGCAGCCTATGCCAAAGAGATGCTGAAAGAATATGATGCAGCCGGGCAGTTATGGAAAAGTCGTGACTCAGCAAATTATATCTGGGTAAATTGTCACAACAAAACCTATCCAAACAATCAGTATTACCCCATTTCAATGTATCCGCTTTACCTTATTAAGCGGGGCAAATTTTCCAAATTATCAAACCCTGTATCTTTTTCTATTAAAGAAACGGAAGATCATTACAATAGTTATGCCCAGTATGCTGACATCAGTGTAAATTTTATGAAAGCAACACACCTGGGATTCCTCGGCAGTCCAAAATACCCGGAGATGTTTAAGTCATTGATGCAGTTGGTGAGAACAACAAAAAACTTTCGGGAATCAACCCAGCCTTTTTCCAATTATGCTTATCTCAGTATGAGAGATCGTCGTTTTGAAGAAGCAGCAAAAATATACCCTGAATTATTCTCCCTGAATGCAGACTGGATCAATGATATCATTTTCACATTTGGAGAAAAGGCATTCGTCACTTATTATAATTCCAAACTGAAAGAAGGATATGACAACTTCCACAGCTTTGTAAAGATTGCCAAAGAAAAATCCACAGGACCCAGTGGACAATCTTCACTTTATGCGCAATTGGCGCAGCAGGCCTATAGCAATCTCCTTTTTACCAAATCCATTTCACTGAAAGGAACGGAAAAAAGAAAAGAATCTTTCCTCAATGCAAACGACCCCAACATTACAATGCTTTACAATCAGTGGATTGATAAAAAACAACAACTTCTCCGCCAATACCTGAAAACGGATGAACCTTCAGGGGTAGATACGGTAAACAAAACCAGCCAGGATGAATTAAAAAAAATGCAGGACGATGTAACCCGTCTTGAAAATGAACTGGCCAATAAAGCAAAAGATTTTAAGAAGTATTTAAAACTAATTCCGCCCGATTGGAAAACAGTACGGGATAATTTAAAAGAAGATGAAGCAGCTATCGAAATGATTCGTTTTCAGTGGCGGGATCAGTTGTATTACTCAGATACCAATTATTATGCTGCTTACATTATTACCAAAAATAGCCAGCAGCCCGAAATTGTATATCTGCCGGATGCTGCAGCAGACTTAGACAATAAATTTTATAAACTGTATAAAAACAGTATCAAGCTTAAATTAGATGACAAAGAATCGTTCAACCGATTCTGGAAACCTATAAGCGAACAACTTAAAGGAGTTAAAAAAATATTTTTCTCTCCTGATGGCATTTACCATCTTATTAATATAGCCACATTAAAGAACCAGGCAAGCGGTCAGTTTTTGCTGGACGAAATGGAAATCCAATATACTACCTCCGGTACGGATATAAATAGTGGAATTGCTGATAAAGAAATACGTACTGCTACTCTCTTTGGCAGACCATCGTATAAAACAGGTGCTGCAAGTACCGTTCCGGTTGCCGATGCCAATACAAGATCGTTAGTAAGGTCTTTTAAAGATGCTGTTATTGCCGACCTGCCCGGAACTGAGGAAGAAATAATGACTATTAAAAAAGAAATGGAACTGAGTAAGATTGGCGTAACTACTTACCTGAAAGATCAGGCCACAGAAGATAAGGCTTACAAAATGCAGAGTCCGGGCATTTTACATTTTGCAACACATGGTTATTGGTCGCCTGCTGGTGACAACGCCACAGATGGTTACCGCACCTTTAATGCAATGGTTAATTCAGGCTTATTGTTAACCGGTGTAGTAAATTATTACAGTTCAACAGTGTATCCTGATACCTATGATGGGATACTCACTGCTTATGAAGCACAAAATCTTAACCTGGAAAATACACCACTGGTTATTCTATCTGCCTGCGAAACAAGCCTGGGTTACTTAGATGCCGGCGAAGGTGTGTATGGTTTGCAACGGGCCTTCCGTGCCGCCGGTGCCAGCAGCATTATGACAAGTCTCTGGAAAGTAGATGATGTGGCTACAAGGGATTTTATGATTGCTTTCTATCAGCACTATCTAAAAACGAAGGATAAAAATGCAGCATTTATTGTGGCGCAAAAAGCGATAAAAGAAAAATACAAACACCCTTATTTCTGGGGGGCATTTGTAATGGTGGGAAAATGACAATAAGTTAGTCTATCGGGAAACAAATTTCCAGTGTACAGCCATTTCCGGGTGATGAAACGATATTTACTTTACCATTATAAACATCGGCCCGGCTGATAATATTAAGGAAGCCTATACCCTTGGTTGATTTATCAGAAGTATCAAACCCTACTCCATCATCGCTTATCACAAGATGCAGAACATTGTTTGCTTTATTAATCATTATCTGCACTGATTTGGCTTCAGCATACTTGATAATATTATTGGTCTGCTCCTGTATAATTCGGAACAGCATCAGTTTCTGGTCATCCAATAATTTTTCTTCTACCTTTTCATTAAATATAAACTCCACATCTAATTGCTGAAGCATTTTCATATTCCTCACAATATCACCTACACTTTCTTCCAATCCTACCGTCTTTATATTCGAAGTACTTAACGACTTTGACAGCTTTCTTATTTCCTGTAAGGCCAGCAACTGGTATTCAATCGCTTTGTCTAATAATTCGTTGGTTTGCTCCGGTATTCTTTTCGCCGTATCCATAAACAGTTTAGCACTCATCAGTATCTGGTTCACATTATCATGCAGTTCCCGGCTGATATTTGCTTTCTCTTTTTCCTGTGCATCTATTGTTGCCTGTGTAATGTCTTTATGCCGCTGTATCTGCTCTTCTATTAATTGCTTTTCTAATTTTTTCTGTTCTGTCAAATCCTTAATAGCTCCTATTATCCGCACCGCCTTTCCACCCTTGTATAAAATAACGCCTGAGTCATAAAAGAATTTATAACTGCCATCAGCACATTCAAACCGGTATTCATCATCCCATCGTTCCAATCCCTTCTCCACATAACTATTCAATTTATGCTTCACTCTTTCCTGGTCATCAGGATGCACTTTTTGAAACCACCAGTCGAGATTAGAATCAATTTGCTCCTGCACATAGCCTGATAAACGACGGAAAGCACCGCTGCGATAAATCAGTTTTGTAGTAAGATCAATATCCCATATCGCATCCGTAGAAACTTTGGATACATGATAAAAACGTTCATTACTTTTCTTCAGTTCCTCCTCTGTTTTTTTTGAATCGGTAATATCAGAATAAGATACCACTACAGCATAAGGTTCAAACTCTCCCGGCTGGATCAGTGCTTCTGAATTAATAGACACCCATACCAGTGTGTCATCAGGATTTTGAATGCCCATTATCACATTGCGTTGCGGAAATCCTGTTTGCAAGCTCACCATCGCCGGAAATTCTGTCAACGGAAAAACAGATCCATCTGCCTTAACTGCTTTCCAGGAAGGACTGACTAATACTTTTCCAATCATTTCATTTTCAGTAAGGCCAAATATTTGAGCACCCCGTTTATTACAAGCCTCTATTTTCCCATCTGCAGTAATCATCATTACACCCTGCGGCAGGGTATTCATTAATATTTCATACTTTTTCTTTGCTGCATCTAATTGAAGTTCCTTATTCATTACATCATTAATGCTGTGGCTCACAATCATAATAGCCACAGGCTTATCATTTTCGTCAATGATATAAGTGGCAGTAGTACGGAAATAGATTTGTTGCCCGTCAAATCGTTTGAACATCACTTCACCACTCCAAAAACCTTTTTGAGAAAGATGACGTTTCAACTCATCCATACTTCCGTTTACAAAATCAATATCAACAAGGTGAAAAAGGTTTTTGCCCATGGCACCGGGCTGGCCGTGCAATTCTTCAGAAGCCGAGTTCCAGCCAGTGATATTAAAATCAAGATCAGTTAGTAAAACAGCATCATCAAGATAATTATGTACTGTATTTGTAGTAAGCGAAGCTTTGTGAATAACAGATAAATGCTCCGTGCCCGCAGACCGTAAGGCGTTAGGTTTACTCATAGATATTGGTTAACAATTGATATAAACGTCGCTTCTTACAATTGATTGTGCAAAACGCAATATAAAACAGAAATTTTACCGGATGAGTTTTGCGTAAAAGTGCTTATTTCTCTGTTTAAGTAGTAGAAAAACAGAAGTGGTTACCGTGGTTTTACGATTGTTTGCCAGGCTGCAGTACCAATGGCATCGTCTGTTGCATAGTTAACCCTGAGGAACGAAGGGCTCCGTTCAGGTTTCCGTTCGTTACTCCTCCATTAAATTAAATTTGAGATACAATTTATTACAAAAACAGTTGCCTCCTTACCAACAGCAGGTTGCTTTTTTTCTTAGCAAAAAAAGTAAAGAACATCTTATCTTCGATTTTCAAATAGTTGCATAACTAACTAATTTTAGCCCCCTCCAACCTCCCCGCAAGGGGAGGCTAAAAAAGAAACTATGAAACGTACTATCAAAAAGGTAGCTGTACTCGGTAGCGGTGTTATGGGTTCAAGAATTGCCTGTCATTTTGCAGGCATCGGTGTACAGGTATTATTATTAGACATCGTAGCCCCCCAACCCCCTGAAGGGGGAGCAAAGGCCCACGACAGGAATAGGATTGTAAATGATGCATTGACGGCTGCCATAAAAAGCAACCCCTCTCCTGTTTATCACAAAGACGTTATTAAAAAAATAACCACCGGCAACTTTGATGACAATATGAAAGACATTGCCGGTTGCGACTGGACGATTGAGGTAGTGGTAGAAAGATTAGACATCAAGCAAAAAGTATTTGAACAGGTAGAAAAATACAGAAAGCCGGGAACACTGATTACTTCCAACACTTCGGGTATCCCCATCTACATGATGGCCGAAGGCAGAAGTGATGATTTTAAAAAACATTTCTGCGGCTCCCACTTTTTCAATCCGCCACGGTATCTGCGTTTATTAGAAATCATTCCAACTCCACATACCGATCCGGAAATAGTTGATTTCTTAATGAACTATGGTGATTTGTATCTCGGTAAAACAACCGTACTGTGCAAAGACACTCCGGCTTTCATTGCCAACCGTGTTGGTGTGTTTGGCATGATGGCCATTATGAATGTAAAAGAGAAACTGAAACTAAGCATAGATGAAATTGATGCACTGACAGGACCCATTATTGGCCGTCCAAAATCTGCTACGTTTCGCACAGGTGACGTTGTTGGGTTAGATACATTGGTAAAAGTGGCGAAAGGTGTTGCTGATAATTGTCCCGATGATGAAGCAAAAGACCAGTTCAATATTCCTGCCTGGTTGGATAAAATGATAGCTAATAACTGGCTGGGTGATAAAACAGGTCAAGGATTTTTTAAAAAAACAAAAGGGGCTGGCGGTGAAAAAGAAATACTAACGCTGAACCTTGATACGATGGAATATGGCCCAAGGGTAAAACCAAAATTTGCTACCCTTGAAGCTGCCAAACCTATTGACGATCTTTATACCAGATTAAAAATGCTGGTAGCAGGCCAGGATAAAGCTGGGGAATTTTATCGCCTCTTTCATTATGGTTTGTTCTCTTATATTTCTCACCGCATTCCTGAAATAAGTGATGAACTATACAGAGTGGATGATGGTATGATGGCCGGCTTTGGTTGGGAAATTGGTGCCTTTGAAAGTTGGGATGTGCTGGGTGTTGTCAAAACAACTGAAGCCATGAAAGCAGCCGGCTATAAAGTGGCTCCCTGGATAGATGAAATGATTGCAGCCGGAAACAAATCTTTTTACAAAGTAGAAGGCGGTAAAAAATATTGCTACGATCCTGCTTCAAAAACATACAAAGCTCTTCCCGGTGCTGAAGCGTTTATCGTAATGAGCAATTACACCGATAAACAAATATGGAAGAATGGAAGTTGCAGATTATATGAATTAGGTGATGATGTGCTCGGCCTGCAATGGTTCACCAAAATGGGAAGTATCGGTGGTGATGTATTAAGTGGTATTCAAACAGCGATTGATAAAGCCGAAAAAAGTTATAAAGGATTAGTGATTGCGAATGAAGGATCCAATTTTTCTGCCGGTGCTAATGTAGGAATGATATTTATGCTGGCTATTGATCAGGAATACGATGAACTGGACATGGCGATCCGCCTGTTTCAGAATACGATGATGAGGGCAAGGTATTCTTCGGTACCTGTTGTTGTAGCACCGCATGGTTTGGCATTGGGCGGTGCCTGCGAGTTAAGTTTACATGCTGATAAAGTTTGCCCGGCTGCTGAAACTTATACTGGGTTAGTTGAATTAGGTGTTGGTTTAATTCCCGGTGGTGGTGGCACCAAAGAATTTGTATTGAGGGCCTCTGATGAAATGCATGAAGACGAACCGGAAACAATTACGCTGAAAAACCGTTTTCTTTCTATCGCCACAGCTAAGGTTGCTACTTCTGCACAGGAAGGATTTGGTTTGGGTGTATATAGAAAAGGATTAGATGAAGTGGTAATGAATCAGGGCCGCCGCATTGCGGAAGCAAAAAAATCAGTGATCGAAATATTTGACAGCGGCTACACTGCTCCTGTTCAGCGAAAAGATATAAAAGTATTAGGCCAATCTGCACTTGGTGCTTTATACTCAGGCATTCATGCCATGCGGACAGCTAACTATGCCACCGAACATGATTCAGTGGTAGCAAAAAAATTAGCTTATGTTATGTGCGGCGGAGATCTTAGTGAACAAACTCTGGTTTCTGAACAATACTTATTAGACCTCGAAAGAGAAGCTTTCTTATCTCTTTGTGGAGAAAAGAAAACGTTAGAGAGAATACAAAGTGTGTTGAAGAGTGGGCGGCCGGTACGCAACTAGGGTCTGACGGTCTCCGTCTGACCCGCCATTCGATAATTACCAAGTCAATTCTTAAAAGGGATAGTTTCCGTTTAATAAGTCAGACGGAGACCATCAGACTTATAGTAGTATGCCTTTTACACCCAATAATATTTACCATGTTTACAACCAGGGAAATAACAGACAAAAAATTTTCTTTACCCGGAAGGATTATATAACATTTCTAAATCTTTACAAGAGATTGTTTTCTGACAATTGTTCCACTATCGACTGGTGTCTGATGCCAAATCATTTTCACTTCATGATTTATACGGATGAAAGATGTGATACAAAAATAAAACAATGCGGTATTTATCTTGACCCGATTACTAATAATATCAGGAAGTTATTAAGTGGTTATGCAAGAATTTTTAATACCCAATATCAGCAGACTGGCTCTGTATTCAGACAGAAAACAAAAGGAAAATGTCTTTCAGCAATAGAAATCAAACCTGATAGTTCTTACCTGATTCAGGATTACTATGTCAATTGCTTCCATTACATCCATCAAAATCCTTTGATAGCAAAACTGACACAGCGTCTGGAAGACTGGGAGTTTTCTTCATTTAAAGATTATGCCGGATTTCGGGAAGGCACACTTTGCCAAAAAGAACTTGCAGTATTACATTGCGGTTACAATCTTGAAAATTTCATCGAAAAATCATACGAATTAGTAGATAAAAAACTTATTGATCTTTTTACCTAAATTTAATGGTCAGACCGGGACGGTCAGACCAATCAAACCAAGATAACTTCAAAACCTCATCACCATGGAAGCTACCGTAGTTGATTTCGCTAAAGACCGTGTTATTTATAATATGACCGGCTGCACCAAAGAAGAACTGGATAATAAATTGAACCTGTTCTTCACTTCCGAAGGTTATACCTTAAAATCTGCCGAAGGAGAAACACATACTTACACAAAAGGCAACAGGGTACTGCGCCTTTTGTTTGGTGCATTTGTAAAATACCATAAGCAAAGTTTGATAGTAAAAAATGAGGGAGAACTTTACTCTGTTATGTTGCACAAAGATTCCACAGGTATGTCTGGCGGACTTATCGGTATGAACCAGGTAAAAAAAGAATTTGCCCGGCTGGCTGATGCTTTCAAGGATTATTTTGCCAAATAAGTCAATTAAGAGTTGAGCATTTAAATAAAATCAGTATGAAAAAGTTTTTCTTGCTTTCAGTGTTACTTACAACAGCCATTGTTGTTACTGCACAAAAAAATTTATCCGGCTCCTATGGCTATTCATTTGCACCAGAGATCAATAGCCATAATAATAAAGAAAATGTAGTAGGTCCGTTTGGCAACCTGGTATTGCTTAAAATGGAGGGCAATAAATATCGTTTTTGGCTGGAGGTAACCATTGGTCCCCCCTCTTACAACAGGGGTGAGACAGATGGCACCCTGACTTTTACAAATGATACAGCTTCGTTTGACAATACCTACGAGGATTCAGAAAAACCCTGCATTCTTAAATTTAAAATTACTGGTAACACTATTCATCTTAACAGCATGTCCACTTCTTTTAATTGTGGATTTGGAAATGGGGTTAATGCGGATGGTGATTATGCCCGGTTAAAAATACAACCAGTTCTTAATAATGCCTGGTTTAAGGAACTTTACTTTCAATCGCCTGGTATCATTATTA
>JAJAZO010000150.1 GCA_026785745.1 Chitinophagaceae bacterium
GGGCCTTCCAGCGTATCAGATGATTCGAGCAGGTATTTCGGATAGACTGCACCACTGTCTTCGGGGAAATTACTTATACTAATGTTTACATCAGCTCCTGTCTCATCATGGAAATGAAATTCGACCCTGCCGGCATAGTAAGTGGCACTTTGGTAAATTACTTTTTGCTGGTTATCCGCTACCACTGGTTTTTTAGCAGTTGTATCTTTTGCAGCATCTGTACCAGCAGAACTTTTCTTGTTATTGCAGGAAACCAGAACAAGCAAAACCAGCAAAGAAAAAAGGTTATTCTTCATGACAGGTTGGTTTAATTTTAAAAGAAGTAAGATAACAAAAACATTCAAGGCTCACAGAATAGAAATTGACCATCAAGGGCATTTTTCAACTTAACTTGCAGTCATGATTGCCCTTCGCTAAGCTTCCCGAAATAATCGGGACAGGCAAGGGTGACAAACTTAATTATGATTAATTATTTAGAGGGGTTGAATGACCGTCAGAAAGAAGCCGTATTACATATGGACGGGCCGATAATGATTGTGGCCGGTGCTGGTAGCGGCAAAACAAAAGTTCTTACCACAAGAATTATTCATTTAATGGCAAACGGCGTTGATGCATTCAACATTCTTGCGTTGACGTTTACCAATAAGGCTGCCAAGGAGATGAAGGAAAGAGTGGAGAAAATTTTGGGAAATGGCGAAGCAAGAAATTTATACATCGGCACTTTTCACTCTGTTTTTGCCAGAATACTCCGTTTTGAAGCAGATAAGATTGGCTATCCAAAGAGCTTTACCATTTATGATACAGATGACGGAAAGAGTGTGATAAAAACGGTTATTAATGAACTGAATCTTGATGACAAGCATTACAAACCCAATATTGTTTACAACAGAATTTCATCTGCCAAAAATGCTCTCGTAGGTCCGGAAGAATATCGGAACGATTATGCTATTCAGCAGGAAGATATGCGGAGTAACCGGCCTGCTATTGCGCAGATATATGATGCGTATGCAAAGCGTTGCTTTAAAAACGGGGCAATGGATTTCGATGATTTGCTGATGAAGTTTTATGAGCTGCTGAAAAATGTGCCCGAAGCACTGGCAAAATACCAACGCAAGTTCAAATATATTTTAATTGATGAGTACCAGGATACCAACCCTTCTCAGTACGAAATCATCAAGCTGCTGGGGGCCATGCATGAAAATGTATGTGTGGTGGGAGATGATGCACAAAGTATTTATAGTTTTCGTGGAGCTACCATTGAGAACATTCTTCAATTTCAGAAAGATTATGACGAAGTAAAGTTGGTAAAGCTGGAACAGAATTACCGCAGCACCCAAAGCATACTCCATGTAGCCAACGAAGTAATTAAGAATAATAAAAACCAGATAGAGAAAGTACTGTTCACTGAAAACGCAGAAGGAGAAAAGATAAAGCTGGTGAGGACGATGACGGATAATGATGAAGGAAAATTTGTAGCCGACAGTATACAGGAGCAAAAACTCCGCAATCATTATAGCAACAGGGATTTTGCCATACTATACCGTACCAATGCACAAAGCCGTGCCTTTGAAGAGTCGTTGCGGAGAATGGGTCTTGCTTACACAATTTATGGGGGCATCAGCTTTTACCAGCGTAAAGAAATAAAAGACATTGTTGCTTACCTGCGGATTATTGTCAACTCAAAAGATGAAGAGGCATTGAAACGCATTATCAACTATCCGGCAAGAGGAATAGGAAAAACAACGATTGATAAGCTGGTGCTGTCTGCTAATGAAAATAATATCAGCATGTGGGATGTGCTGGAAAAAGCAAATGAGTTTGGATTCCGGGCAGGTACGTTTACTGCTTTGCAGGATTTTGTGACCATGATAAAAAGTTTTGCCAGTATGCTCACCAGACAAAATGCGTATGAAGTGGCATTTCATGTAGGCAAGCAAACCAACTTTGTAAAAGAACTCTTTAATGATAAAAGTACCGAAGGGGTAGCCCGATATGAAAATATACAGGAGCTACTGAACTCCATTAAAGAATGGACCGAAAGCCCGGATAACGAAGATGGCGAGTTGGTAGATAAAAGCCTTGCTTCTTATTTGCAACAAATTACTTTATTGACTGATGCTGATGAGAAAGACCCTGATGCAGATACCATAAAGTTGATGACGATACATGCGGCCAAGGGTTTGGAATTTAGCTGTGTATTTGCCGCCGGTTTGGAAGAAATGCTTTTCCCCAATGCCATGGCTATTAATACGAGAGAAGAACTGGAAGAGGAACGGCGTTTATTTTATGTAGTTATTACAAGGGCCAAGCAACGGCTCTGGATCACCTATGCCAATACCCGTTATCGCTTTGGCCAGTTGGTACAAAATGAACCGAGCCGATTTATAGAAGAAGTGCCGGAGCAATACATGGACAGAAGTTTTGCCGGCGGCGGTGCCAAAAACCAGTTGGGCGGCAGCCAATGGAATAAAGGTTCCGCATTTGAAAGGATGAGAGCAAAGAATGTGGATGATGGTGAGTCAGGAAAAGTAAGTCAGCAATCAGGAACCTATTATAATTCGGGTCCGGCGGCTTCTAAATCAGCACCATCTTATTTACCGCCTAAAGGGTTACCGGCAAAAGTAAAAGAACATGTGCCA
>JAJAZO010000151.1 GCA_026785745.1 Chitinophagaceae bacterium
AAGAGCTTGACAAAAAAAGCAATGTGCAAAAAATGCACATTCCAAAATCAGATAAACCGGTAGCAGTGTACAGCCTTGATGTAATCATCTCCGTCGGCTACCGTATCAAATCCAAACGTGGAACCCAATTCCGCCAATGGGCCACCCAGCGGTTAAAAGACCACTTGGTAAAAGGTTACACCCTGAACGAAAAAAGATTGCAGCAGGTAGTGCAAAATATGCACCAACTAGAGCAGGCTGTTAAGCTTATTCAGCAATCCGGCAGTTCCAGCGAACTGAGTGCTACAGAAACAAAAGGCCTGCTGGAAATTATTACCAACTATACCCAAAGCTTTATTCTCTTAAACCAGTTTGACAGTAACAGCCTGCCCGATAAAAAGCTGAATGAAAACATTTCCTACGAAATTGAATACAGTGAAGCAGTAAAAGCTACAACAGAACTAAAGAGACAATTGATAAAAAAGAAAGAAGCTTCGGCTTTGTTTGGCAATGAAAGAGACGGGGCTTTTGCAGGCATATTAAACTCAGTAGTGCAAACCTTCGGCGGCGAATACCTCTATAAAAGCATAGAAGAACAGGCGGCACACCTGTTATATTTTGTTATCAAGAATCATCCGTTCACTGATGGCAATAAGCGTATAGGTGCTTTTCTGTTTGTATGGTTCCTTGAAAAGAACAAACACCGCTTTAAAAAATCAGGAGAGGTGAAGATTAATGATAACGCATTAGTAGCACTGGCATTGCTGGTGGCACAAAGTAACCCGGATGATAAAGAAATAATGGTTAAACTGGTAGTAAACCTGATACGGGGCTAACGTTGTATTTACCAACAATACACAGCCCCGCCTTTGTCAGATAGCAGATCCCTCCTATCGTTCCCGAAATACTCCGGGACAGGAGGGATGACAAAGGCTTGCTGTCAATCTGACAAACATCCCTCTTTGGAACAGCCCTTGCGTATCTTTGCATTCCCAAAAAAATAAAAAAACACATGCTACAAGAGAAAGGAACCATTTCCATCAATACCGAGAACATCTTCCCCATCATCAAAAAATTCCTCTATTCTGATAATGAAATATTTCTGCGGGAATTGGTCAGCAATGCCGTGGATGCCAGCCAGAAGGTAAAACGCCTTTCCTCGTTGGGTCACTACAGCAAAGACCTCGGCGATTTGAGGGTAAAAGTGGCAGTAGATAAAGATGCCAAAACCATCACCGTTTCTGATAACGGTATCGGAATGACGGCAGAAGAAATTAAAAAATATATCAATCAGGTGGCTTTCTCAGGTGCTACCGAGTTCATGGAAAAGTTTAAGGAAGCCAAAGATGCCAATGAAATTATCGGCCGCTTTGGCTTGGGTTTCTATTCTGCTTTTATGGTGGCGGATAAAGTGGAGATACAAACCCTCTCTTACCAGGAAGGTGCGGAACCGGCACAATGGGTTTGTGATGGCAGCACTTCTTTTGAAATATCAGCAGGCAGCCGCACTGAAAGAGGTACGGATGTAATATTATACATCAATGCAGAATCAGCAGAGTTTTTAGAAGAGCATCGCATCGGCGAAATATTAAACAAGTATGCAAAGTTTTTGCCCGTACCGGTGCAGTTTGGAACAAAGACAGAATCTGTTCCCGATGGTGAGGACGAAGAGGGAAAAACAAAATACAAATCGATTGAAGTTGATAATATTATCAACAACACTAATCCCATCTGGACAAAAGCCCCTGCAGAATTAAAAGATGAAGATTACCTGGATTTCTACCGGGAGCTGTACCCATTCTCCGAAGAGCCACTTTTCTGGATACATTTAAATGTTGATTACCCATTTAATCTTACGGGTGTACTCTACTTTCCCAAACTGAAAAATGATTTTGAAGTACAGAAAAATAAAATAAAACTCTTCAGCCGCCAGGTATTTATTACAGATGAAGTAAAAGATATTGTACCGGAGTTTTTATTGCTGCTGCATGGCGTTATTGATTCACCGGATATTCCACTGAACGTAAGCCGTTCTTTTTTACAGGCCGATAGCAATGTAAAAAAGATAAACAGTTATATCTCCCGTAAAGTAGCAGATAAACTGGAAGAGTTATTTAAGAAAGACAGGAAAAGCTATGAAGACAAATGGGCCGACATTGGCATATTTGTAAAATACGGCGCTATTTCTGATGAGAAGTTTTATGAGAAGGCGAAAGCATTTTTATTACTCGATAATACCAGCAAAGAAAAATATACACTAGAAGAGTACAATATCAAGGTAAAAGATTTTCAGACAGATAAAGATGGACAACTCGTTTACCTCTACACAGCCAATCCAGAAGGACAGGACAGCTACATACAGGCTGCTGTAAAAAAGGGCTATGATGTATTGCTGATGAACTCGCCGATTGATACGCATTTCATTCACCAGCTGGAAATGAAGCTGGAAAAAACTTCTCTGAAAAGAGTGGATGCAGATGTGATTGATAAACTGATTGTAAAAGAAGATACAGAAAAGCATCAGCTCACCGATGATGAAACCAATAAACTGAAAGCCATCTTTGATAAAGCTATCAGCAATCCGGCCATGAAAGTAGAAGTGGAAAGCCTGCCTGCTGATGACATGCCCGTCACCATCACCATGGAAGAGTGGATGCGTCGCATGAAAGACATGAGTAAATTAGGCGGTGGCGGTGGAATGAATTTCTATGGCAGTATGCCGGACAATTATAAAGTAGCAATTAATGCTAATCATAAACTCGTCAGCAAAATATTAAGTGCCGATGAGGCACAACAAACTAGTATGGCCAAGCAGGCTTTCGACCTTGCCATGCTGGCACAGGGATTACTGAAAGGAGCTGACCTTACTGCTTTTGTTGAACGGAGTGTGGAAGTAATTTAGTTTTACCTGGCTGGCGGCGGTAAGTCTGGTTTTATTGCTGGGTTGTACACTAAAAACTCCGGCGGCTCGGGAGCCGTCAGCAGTAGTTCATTATACTTGATCTTAAGGTTACGTTTGAATTTGCCCAGGTAGCCGGGTATTTTAAGGTCCTGATCGTTGAGAGGAACTGACTCAATAAGGTCGTTGCCGAGGTACATCATTAGTTTCATAGTGGTGGATATTGGTACAGTACAAATAGAATAAATTTTTTCTTTTAATACAATCCAATAAGTACTCTTTTTTGTGTAGCTGTATTTTTACGGTGAGTGTTTGCAGAAACGCAATTATTTTATAGAAGCCCCCTGCTCAATCCAGCATCGGATAGCATCTCTTTCTTCCGGAGTCATATTCGTCTTATTGTTCTGGGGCATTGTTTTAGTAACAACCACCCGTTGCATAATAAGCTCTTTCTTCGCTATTATTTCCTGTGGTGTATCATACTTAACTCCGTTTGGCGGTGCTGTATAAAAATCATCCGTTGGTTTGGATGAATGACAACTGATACAACGTTGCTGTACAATAGCATTTACTTCAGCAAAACTCACTTCCTTGCATTTAGTAGTGGATGGTTGTGGTGCAGTAACATAAGCCACAGCGAGTAATACTATTACTGATACAGGGAGAATCCACACACTCAGTTTTCCCTGCTCCCGCAGGTTCAGCCAGTGTTTAATGCCGGCACTGCCGATGGTGATAGCAGCGAGAACTATCCATTGGTATTGATTACCAAATGTGCTGGGAAAATGATTACTCACCATTACAAATAATACCGGTAGCGTAAAATAATTGTTGTGGATAGAACGGAACAAAGCATTCTTTCCTTTTTGCGGATCTGGTGCTATACCTTTCTTCGCCGACTGCACCATCGCCTTCTGCGAGGGAATGATGACAAAGAACACATTCGCTACCATGATGCTGCCAATCATCGCACCAAAATGAATGAACGCAGCACGGCCACTAAATACATAACTGTAGAACCAGGCAAAGCCAACTAAAATGATAATACCAGTGAGCACAAACAACCATGGTTGCTTACGCAAGGATGATTTACAAAGCAGGTCATACATACACCATGCTGCAATAAAGGAACCGATGCTGATGCCGATAGCTTCCGTAGTTGTAAGCTTCATTACATTGGTATCAATCATCATCGCTGATGCATTGAAATAATAAATGATAAAGAGCAGGGCAAAACCGGATACCCAGGTAAAGTATGCTTCGTATTTGAACCAGTGCAGATGTCTGGGAATGGTCTTAGGTGCTCCTTTATATTTTTCTAAATAATAAAACCCACCGCCGTGTACGGCCCAGAGATTACCCGCCAGTTCATCTCTTATATTATCAGTTCTGTTCAGTGCATTCTCCAGGAAAACAAAATAGAACGAAGCTCCTATCCATGCTATGCCGAAGGTGATGTGCATTACCCTTACCACAATGTTGAGCCATTCCATCAAGTGACCTTCATACACTGTTCCCTTCACCATCCAGTAAATAGTAGCAATAATGGCAATAATGGTGAACAGTATGGCCGCATACACCCAGCTTTGTATAAGCCCGGTTCTTTCCTGTAGCTCCTCGCTGTCAGACTCTTTCTTCATGATGGTATGCACCCTGTAGGTCATCACAACAAGCATGATAAGAATGGCAGAGAATAATATTAGAAGGATGGAAGGCATGTTTTATTACGTCTTGGTGGGAAACCAACCCTCAAAGTAGAAAAATGTTTTCATTAATTTTAGGTATTCACCTTTAACTGATAAATTCTGATGATTGATGCTGCCATAATAAGTAACCGGACCATCACCCCCGATGGTATTAAGAAGTCAGCTGTATTGATTAAAAATGGAAAGATTGCAGATGTATTGGATGAATTACCTGAAGGAGACTTTCCGGTAACCAATGTTGGCGACAATGTGTTGATGCCGGGTATTGTTGACCCGCATGTACATATTAATGAACCGGGTAGAACCAGCTGGGAAGGATTCGATACTGCTACCAAAGCTGCTATTGCCGGAGGCATTACCTCTTTAGTTGAAATGCCATTGAATGCATCACCCGTCACCACAACAGTAAACGCATTTGAAGAAAAAATAAAAGCAGCCCAAGGAAAATTGCATACCAATTGTGGCTTCTGGGGCGGCATCGTTCCGGGAAATGAAAAGGAAATAGAACCATTAATTGAAAAAGGAGTATTGGGGTTTAAAGCTTTCCTTACTCATTCCGGCATTGATGAATTTCCCAACGTAACAGAGGAAGATTTGAGAAAGGCAATGCCAATCATCGCAAAATATGGATTGGCATTATTAGTTCACTGTGAACTTTCAGACAACGAGCAACCGGCAACCAGCAACAACAGGCTTTACCAAAACTATCTAGCCTCCCGGCCTAAGCAATGGGAAGACGACGCCATTGCCTTAATGATTCGTCTCTGTGAGGAATTTAATTGCCGCACTCATATTGTGCATTTATCTTCTGCCGATTCAATTGAGCAGATTGCCAGGGCAAAACAAAAGGGGTTACCATTAACCGTTGAAACAGCACAGCATTATTTATACTTCAATGCAGAAGACATAAGAGACGGATGTACAGAATACAAATGTGCTCCGCCGATAAGAGAAAAGGAGAATAATGAAAGACTATGGCAAGCATTGAAAGCAGGTATTATTGATTTTGTGGCTACTGACCATTCACCGGCTCCACCGGCAATGAAAGAGTTGGTGTCCGGCGACTTTATGAAAGCATGGGGCGGCATTTCCTCCATCCAGTTTGCCTTACCTGTTTTGTGGACGGCGGCTAAAAAACATAATTGTAAATTAGAGGAGATGGCTAAATGGCTTTGTGAAAAACCGGCCCTGTTGCCACAGTTAATGTCAAAAGGATATATTGCAAAAGGAAAGGATGCTGATTTTGTGGTGTGGAGTCCTGAAAAATCATTTTCTGTAACAGAAAATATCATTTATCATAAACACAAAATAACTCCTTATCTTAATGAAGAACTATACGGGGTCGTGGAACAAACCTGGCTGTGTGGCCAGAAAATAGTTGATGAAGGAAAGTTTTTACATTTGAATAAAGGCAGCATTTTATATCATGAATAATACAACAGCACCATCATTTACCAGTCTTACTGATCTGGCTTCAGAACGATTGGGCGGTAAAGTTCTTTTTTGCACAGATGATTTCTTTGCAGAAAAAGAAAATCTCTTAAAACCAGGCCGTGGCGTTTTTATTCCCGATAAATACACCGACCGGGGCAAATGGATGGACGGATGGGAAAGCCGCCGCAAAAGAACGGAAGGCAATGACTGGTGTGTTATTCAACTGGCCACTTCAGGAAAAATAGTTGGAATAGATATTGACACTAACCATTTTTTGGGCAATCATCCACCTTATGCCTCTATTGAAGCGGTCAATCATCCGCCCATGGAGAATATTGATTTTGGAAACCTGCACTGGAAAACAATTGTTCCAAAATCATCACTGCAACCCGGCGGACAAAATTTTTTTGAAATAAACGACAACAACATTTATACGCATATCAGGTTACATATTTATCCCGATGGTGGCGTAGCAAGATTGAAAGTATATGGCGAAGTGTTTAAAGACTGGAGTATTGTTGACGGCAGAGAAGTACTGAACCTTGCAGCAGCAACAAACGGAGCCAAGGCAATATTATGTAACGACATGTTCTTTTCTCACATGGAAAATCTTATTATGCCCGGTCGTGGGATTAATATGGGTGATGGATGGGAAACAAAACGAAACCGGACACCGGGAAACCGGGATTGGGTGATTGTACGATTAGCACATAAAGGAGAAATTGAAAAGGTATTGATAGACACTTGTCACTTTAAAGGCAACTACCCCGACAGTTGTTTGATTGAAGGCTGCGACATTGCTTATAAAGACGAAAGCAAATTGGATAGCGATGCTATTCAATGGGTAACCTT
This sequence comes from Chitinophagaceae bacterium, assembly GCA_026785745.1. GTDB lineage: Bacteria > Bacteroidota > Bacteroidia > Chitinophagales > Chitinophagaceae > JJ008. The sequence continues at coordinate 6,871 of JAJAZO010000151.1, forward strand.
ATTACCACAATCAAAACTAAGTGCAGACAAGGAGCATTTTTTTGAAGAAGCAAATATTAATAAGGGCCCGTTTTCTCATGTGCGGCTAAGTATATTTCCGGATGGCGGAGTAAGCAGGATGAGACTGTGGGGAAAGATAAAATAACTCACGACCCCTGCTGTGGAGAAGAGGCTTGGGCTAATTATTTCTAATTGAAGAAAATATTTTAAACCTAATGGCGAATACTAAAAAAGCTATGGCTGTGATCAGGTGGTCCCGCCTTATGCGGGATGGGAGGGTATGACATTACAC
>JAJAZO010000152.1 GCA_026785745.1 Chitinophagaceae bacterium
GCTATAGAGGCAGTAAAAGAACTGGGTGTTGAGGGACATACCACCGTGGTTGGCCTGGCAAAGAATGAAGAAGAAATATTTTTTTCCGGAGATTCAGCGTCTTTGAAATTGCCATATAACAGCGGCAGTCTCAAATTTATCCGCCGGATAAGGGATGAAGTACATCGCTTCGGCATCACCTTCCATCGCCTGAAAAGAAGCAAGGGTACTTTTAAAAATGAACTGGAAGACATTCCGGGGATTGGCAAAGGCACTGCTGATGCACTATTGAAAAAATTTAAATCGGTAAAAAATATCCGGGAAACCATCCGGGAAGGCAAGGGTGAAATAGAAATGGGAAAAGTGATTGGAATAAGTAAAGCGAGGTTACTGGTCAATTATTTTAAAGAAATATGAAGGAAAGAATAGTAAAAACCCTGAGGGTTTGGGGCAAAAAAAATGGGGCCAGAATAGAAATTCAGCCCCGTTTTTAAAATCCAATATCCTATGAAAAACCGAGACGAAAATACAACTTAAATCTGATTTTCCTATAGGACTTTTACGATTTTGAAAAGTTTTTTTTAATTTATTTTGAATGACTTATGATAACAATAAAGCCCCGTAACCGGGGCTTTATAATAAGTTTAAACAGAAAGCATCGTATTAATACGACCAGAGATCCTGCTCAAAATTGAATATCTTTTCTTTAATGTTGTCACCTTCCAGCAAAGCCAGGATTGGATCTTTTATATAAGCCCTGATATTCTTATTAGCAGGGTTGTCAAGAGAAGATTTTACAATATAGCTGCTGAACATGCGGCTTTCAAAAAGTTCTTCCCATGTCATCCGGCTTTGTCCCATGTTCTTGGGATTATATACTTCATATTTCGCCAGCGTAGGACGCAGATCAGGGTAGTACACCCAGAACATTGGAGAAACTCCTCTCTCCTTTCCGTTTGGATAGTAAAGTGTCTTAAGAGTGCATATTCCAAGAATACGGCAAAACATTCTTCTTGATTCACGGTCAAAAACCCATTCTTCTTTTATCCGGATTTTGGTTACACTTTTTGCATCAAAGCTAGCACGGGTTATGACATATCTTTCAATAAGGGTTGGGTCATTAACATTTGTTTGGGCAACAGTATCAGCAGTGCCTGTTGTAAGTAACTGAATTGACGAAAGCGGCATCGGGGTGGTAAACCTATCGTCAGAAGGATCAAAAGCGGTTACCTCTCCTGAATTTACAGCTTTCAGCAACATATCAATAAACATCTGACTACCGTTATCATCGGCTGTCTCATACTGAAAAACTTTATTCATTTTTTCACGGAGATCCAATTCACGCCATACTTTTTCTGCATACAGGGCATCATCCCAGCGGAGATGCTCGTATGGCAAAGGTGTTCTGGCAGTCAGAGTACTCTTATCAAAAGCAGCATCCTGACGAAGTGACTTTTTTGCAGTGTTATCTGTAAGACCACTGGTGTCATGCACGATAGGAATATTTCCATAAGGATTATACCCCGAAGGCTGTACAACGTTATTGTTTTGTTGTTGAGTGTTTGGTTTGCCTGTTGTATCAGCAGGTGTAGTACCTGTACTAGTCCTTCTTCTTCCGGTACGCTGTGCATCAGCACTTTGCGCCAGCAAAAGAATGACAAGTGAACATAAACAACTTTTGACAATGAAATTTTTCATTTTCCGCTGAATTTTACTTTATATAATATATCAGACCCGGTATCTTCCTTACTTTACCATCTGGACCCTGGGCTCTGATATTATCCACAGTTAATGTCCTATTGGGGCCGAGACCTCTCATTATATTTAACGCAGGACCGTTAAACATGTTGCCCTGAACAGAAGCTTCATTGATATCTCCATCAGCATTGTCAGCAGCAATGGTAAAACTCACCACCTGGTATTTAATATCTAATGGGAAATCTTTGATAAATGCACCTACCCCTGTTTGTGCCTTTGCCTGGCCTGCTATCATATTCTCATTACTCATTACTCCACCGATTGTAGCAACGGGGTCAGGTATATTTCTTACACGGAAGGGAAAACTTGATGTTTTACCATCCACCGTTACATTTATTTTACAATCATTGGTTGAAGAAGTTACAGATGCGATATAAGTACCGGCACCAGTTTTAGAAATACTTCCACCACCGCCACTGATTGATACCTGCACTTTTTCATCTCCGGCACCGCTGGCCGCTATTCTTACTTTATTGCTCCAACCGATGTACAGAACATTCATTTCTTCCAATGCTACCGAAGTTCCTCCGGGTGCTGCTACAGTGTACTCAACATTTTTTTCTAATACTTCCTGCTTACCAGTTACCTGATTAAAGTAGCTTATTTTTACAGGAACGGAATGACTACCAACGCTGCTTGCAGTCATTTTATATGACGCATAGCCTTCTTCTCCAAGGCTTACTCCGGCACCATTGATAGAAATCTGAGGTGATGAGCTTTTACTGTAAGCTCCAACACCTGCAGTTATTTCAATCTCCTGGCCGGGCATTGCATAATTGGTGCTTTGCCCAACGATGGCTGCATAAGAGTCGAATACTAATTTAACTTCTCCTACTTTCTGGTGACAAAAAGCCACCACTTTATTTTCATTTGTTTTGATATCGTTCTGAAACTTACTCAAAATTGTAAGACCTGCTACAGTAGGCACCATATTGAAATATGCAATTTCCCAGGGCTTTACTTTTCCATCCTGGCCAGGAGGATTAGACAGGTCAATCTGCAATGATTCTTTAAAATTACTATCAATCGCAGGATCTATTGCAAGTATTCTCTTTTTGTACTCAGAAAGCTTGGCAAACAATTCTTTTGCTTTTTTATCGTCCACCATCAGTTTGGTAACAATGCTCTGGTTGCCCTCATCATATTTTGTAGGGTCCGCTGCTGTTGCTCCGGCAAGGGTGAGTATCTCTTTTTTAATTGTTCCTATATAATCATATAGTTCTTTCGAAATTTTAACTGCCTCCTGAGCTTTAGGATACCACATGGTTGCTCTTTCCCTTGTTGCATCTTCCATAGTTTTCTGCAGCAGGGATTTTAATATGGCATCCGTAGATGTATTAACAGTTGTATTTGTATTTTCTAAACTGCGGTTTACCGTTTTAAAGGCATTAAGAATTTCCGCTGAGATGTTCAATGCCAACATAGCTGTTAAGAACAGGTACATTATATTGATCATCTTCTGCCTGGGTTCTTTAGGTAAAGACATGGAAGATTGTGGTTTTTAATTTAGTAATAGTGACTTCTTTCGATCACGGATACGGATTGTTTACCTTAATGTTTTTCTTTAGCTGCGGCCTTGCATGGCGGTTAACATATTGCCGTAGATACCATTCAGGCGACCCAGGTTGGTAGCAAGGCTTCCAATCTGTTCCTGCACTTTCTTCGCATCTGCGGCACTGTTAAGCATTGAAGCAGAAGTTTCAGAAAGTTTACCGTAGAATGCATTTAATGCTTTGAGGTGGTTATTGCTTTCCTGTAATTCCAGTTCATATATAGTGTTTAGTGAAGACAGGTTTTTTGTCAGCACTTGTATCTGATCATGAAAATGTTTTGCTCCTTCAGTGGCTGTATTGAAAGCTCCTACAGATGAAGCAGCTGTTATGTATGCATCTTTCACTTTATCTAAATGACCAGTTACTTCTCTTGTTTTTGCAGCAAATTCATCGGTAGCAGCTAAAGTATCATTAATACCATTTAAACCGGTAACGGTTGTATTCAATTGTTTGAAGCCATCACCTAAACGCTTCATGGTATCAGGGTTAATGTCGGCTTCATCCATCATTTTATCCATAGCACCAAAAGCTGCTCTTGATTTTGCTCCTGTTACAGAAAACTGTTCTTCATCATGCGAGGCATCTTTAACGGCCGGGTAGTATGCATACAAAGCACCATATACAAGGAATACTACTGCTTCAGTTCCTAATCCTGCTTTAAGCCAAAAATCGGCATCGGGTGCATGAAGGATTTTTTGGAGGGCACCCCAAATTACTACTGCGGCACCGACTGAAACAAATACGTCTACAAGTTTACTTATTTTGGAAGGAATAGCTGCTGCCATAAATTAGATTTTAAAGTGGTTTTAGGATGAATATTAATTAAGTAAGAAAGTAATGAGAGGACAGGGCTTGTTTTACTGTCCTCTCAAAAAATTTATGAAATAGAATTGTTGAATGTCAATTTTACTTTTTGCCTTTGGCTGGTGCGGCAGTCAAATCAATTACACAACGGAAGCCAATATAAGATTTGGTTGAATCCTGGTACTCATAAGTGCTTGTACCTGTTTGAAGATAGTAACCAACATCTTTCCAGCTACCGCCACGAATTATTTTACGCTTCATAAGGGGGGGATCATCATCTTTTGCATTCCAGCGAACATCCGGGTTCATATCATGCTGAAAGTTGTTACGGCCTTCATAATAGATAGAAGAAGTCCACTCAGCCACATTACCTGACATGCAGTACAGACCATAATCATTAGGCCAGTAAGCATCGGCACGAACTGTGTAAAAACCGCCATCTTCAGGATAGTTACCACGGCCAGGTTTGAAGTTGGCCATTAAACAACCTTTTTTATTTCTCAGGTAATAGTTACCCCAGGGGAACATTGATTGAGAACGACCGCCACGGGCTGCATACTCCCACTGAGCCTCTGTTGGCAGGCGGAAATCTGATTCCTGTGATCTTTTCTTACTGTCTAAGAATGTATTTAAAAGATGTGTTCTCCATTCGCAGAAAGCAGTAGCCTGTTTCCAGTTTATCCCTACTACAGGATAGTTACCGAAAGCAGGATGAGAGAAATATCTTTTGGTCATTGGCTCGTTGTAAGAATAAGCGAAGTCACGAATCCAGGCCAATGTATCTGGTGAAATAGGAGTATCTTTTTTGATTATGAATTTAGAACGGGGTTTGCCGGCATTTTCTCTTTTGGCATTCTCTTTCAAATCATGAATTTCTGAGTGGAAAATCAGTTTGGAAGCGTCAATCTCTTTTTTGCCATTAAGCCTGTCTTCGGGAGTAAGAATCAAATCGGTATTACCAAGTTGTTCTATTGATTTTTGATCACTCCATTTGAAAGTTTTCATTTTAACCTGATCAACATATTCTACACCATCAGCACCGGCTTTTACAAAGCCAAGCTTACGGGCAGCAACAGAGTCACGAACCCAGGTTACAAATTGACGATATTCGTTATTGGTAATTTCAGTAGCATCCATCCAAAATCCGCTGATAGATACAGAACGGTTACGGGCACTGAATGCATAAGCAGGATCTTCATCGCTTGGCCCCATGTGGAATGTGCCTTGTGGAACATACACCATGCCCGGAGGCTTTGGAAGAGAATACTTACTTCCAGGAGCAATGCCATGCAACTGACCATCATTAGGCAGACTTCCTCCTTTTCCGTCTTTCTTTTTCAAAATTCCACAACTGGCCAACAGTACCATGCAGGCGGCGGTAGATAGGGTGTAATAAAGGTTTCTCATTTTCATACACTTAAACACTTAAAGGGCATTGGGCAAATATAATGTTTTGAGCAATTCTCTGACACAAGGTTATAATTTATTTTTTCAAATCAAACGTACTTTCCAAAGTAAAATTTCAAACGGTGGCCGGGTCTGGTTTATTGTATTACCTTAAAATTAATTACGGTTTTTGGGTGTTGTATATCAGTGATATAAGGTCTTTTGCAGAAAATACGGGATTCAGGCAAGTGTTATTACGGCACAGATAAATTTGGGGGGTATTTGTCACTGGTTTTTCAGCTAATAATGGAAATGTAGAATCCCCTGTTTTGGTGGCCATCAATACCCGGTGCGGGATGTATTGGCGGAGCAATTCGGCATGAATAATTGAAAAATCGTAGCCAACAACTGCAATTTCGTTCGTTCCGGCAATCATTTCCTGTAGCAGGCAGGCCCAATTTCCAAAGGATGTGGGGTAACGGGTGATAGCCCTTCCAAGCGAGGAAATCATATCAACACTTCGCTGTCCCCACCCGATAGTTATCGGGTCTTCTTTATCAAACAGGATAGAAAGATGATGAAGGTTATATGCCATTATTGAATTGCCCGAAGGCACTGCTCCATCATATACTTCTTTTTTACGAACGATAACATCTGTTTGGGATGCTGGAGTATAAAAAAAGAACCCATATCTATGCAAAGCTGCGGCAGGCAGGTCTGTTTCTGCTTCACTGAAATTTTGGATAACAAACTCAGCGATTCCTTTTGCTTTTGTCAGCCATTTTGTGTCGGCTGTAATTTCCTGCAAATGAATTAATGCCTGGACAAGAAACGCATAATCATCTAAAAATGCAGGGTACTTTGCTATATCTTCTTTCCAGGTATGATGAAATTCATTTTCCTTTTCTCCTTTGAAATTAGTCAGCAGAAATTGCATATTATCAATGGCTAACTGGCGATAGGCTTCATTGCCCGTTGCACTGAAAGCCTTGCTGCAGGCGGTGTTCATTAAAGCATTCCAACCAAGGATTATCTTATCATCTAATGAGGGACGAATTCTATTGATCCGTTCCTCTAATAATATTTTTTTCGAATTACTCAACACTTCTTTCAAATCGTCAACAGAAATGTTTTTTTCTATTGCGAAATTTTGAATCGTTTTTTTTGTCCGAAGAATATTAATATGTTCCCAATTTCCAAATTCAGACACATCATAGTATTCGCAAAAAACGGGAGCATCTTTTCCCAACAATTTTTTTATTTCTTCTATACTCCACACATAAAATTTTCCTTCAACTCCTTCGCTGTCGGCATCAAGAGCCGCATAAAACCCGTTTGATGGATGAAGCAACTCTCTTTGTAGAAATTCCATTGTTTCTTCAATGACTTCCCTGTACCTGTCTTTTTGTGCTTGCCTGCCGGTATGGCTGGTTAACTGGAAGGCTTCGCTTAAAACCGAAACTAGCAATGCATTATCATACAGCATTTTTTCAAAATGCGGAGCCAACCATTCAGTATCGGTTGAGTAACGGGCAAAGCCGCCGCCAACCTGATCGTAGATGCCGCCTTCTATCATTTTATCAAGAGACAATAACGCTTGTTGTAAGGCATCTTCATTTTTTGTAATATGATAATAACGCAGTAAAAATTGAATGGAGAATGTTTGCGGAAACTTAGGTGCTTTTCCAAAACCTCCCCACTCCTTGTCAGCCGATTTGCTGAGGTTCTGAAAAATTTCGTCAGGTTTATCAGCAGTGAAGATTTCTTCTTCAACCACCTTTTGAATGCCAAAAGAATTGGATTGCAATAGATGCTCCGTCAGGTTTTCAGCCTGTGCATCTATTTCATGTCTTCTTTCCCGAAAAGCCTGCACAACACCAAGGAGTGTTTCCTGCCACGATGGACGGTTGTAAGCTTTTTGAGGAGGGAAATAAGTGCCCCCATAAAAAGGTTTAGCAGCGGGAGTTAAAAAAACATTTAAAGGCCAGCCGCCGCTGCCTGTCATAGCTTGTACAGCATCCATGTAGATATGGTCAAGATCAGGTCTTTCTTCCCGATCTATTTTGATGTTGATGAAATTTTCATTCATCATTTTGGCGGTGGCCTCATCTTCAAAACTCTCCCGTTCCATTACATGACACCAATGGCAGGCTGAATAACCAATACTCACCAGAATAGGTTTGTTCTCTGCCTTTGCTTTGCTCAATGCCTCCTCTCCCCACGGATACCAGTTTACGGGATTATGTGCATGTTGCAGCAAATAAGGACTTGTTTCATTTATCAACTCATTGGTATAGGAATGCATATATAAAATTATCAGGGCTTTAATTTACCCATTTATTATAACCATTTTGTCAAAATATAGATTAATAAGCCAACAGCGCCTCCAACCAATGTTCCATTGATGCGGATAAACTGCAGATCTTTTCCTACTTCCAATTCCAATTTCTCACTCAATTGTTTGGAAGGCCAATTGGATACTGTCTGGCTGATAAGTTCCCCGGCAGAATGCTTATACTTCATAATGAGACGGAAGGCCTGTATCTGTATAAAATGGTCAATACGTTGCTGACGAATCGGATCTTTTTGCAGGGAGATGCCAGCCTCTTTCAATGCGTTTTCAATGTAGCCGGATATTCCCGAATCTTTTTTGTCAAGATCCGTCTCAATTTGTTTTTTTATGTACTGCCATAACATTTTGCTATAGTCCTGCAAGTGCCGGGGCGATAGTAATTCGTTTTTAAGGTGTGTTATTTTTTCTGCCCACTCTCCACCTTGTTGCATATCTGAAGCTATTTCTTGCAATTTAATGCTGAGATTTTTTCTAACCGGATGTTTTTTATCCGCAGCAATTTCTTCCATGTATCTGATGCCGCCATTGGTAATTTTTTCAGCAATCATATTATCAACAAAACCCGGTATCAGAAAATGGCTTTCATCTTTTACTTTTTGCTTTACCATGTCCCTATTTTTTTCCAAAAAATCCCCAAGGTTTGCGGCAATAGTTGTAAGCCAGTCCTGGTGTACATCATCATCAAGAATTTTTTGCAACCCGTTTCCCACTATTTTGTGTACAGGTATTTTTTCTACCAATCCCACAGCTTCAGCAGATATGATACGGGTCATTTCTTCGTCATTCAGTTTTAACAGCCCCTCTTTTACTATGCGGATAATTTCTGCCGTTATCCGTTTCCTGTTTTTCTCTAAAAGCAACCATTCTCCAAGCCTTGCTGCCACCTGCAATTTTTCAAGGCGGGGCTTTATGGTAGCTGCTGTTAAAAAATTATCTGTTACAAAACTGCCAAGATTATCACCAATTTTTCCTTTGCTTGATTCTATTAAATTAGTGTGCGGTATGGGAATACCAAATGGATGTCTGAATAAGGCGACAACTGCAAACCAATCGGCCAATGCACCTACCATAGCAGCTTCAGCAAATGCTTTTACATATCCGGCCCATGCCTGTTGCTTAAAAAAAACTTCGCAAACTACATATACAACCGCCATGAGAAACACCAGGGAGGTGGCAAACCATTTGAAACGATTCAGCTGTGCTTTTTTATTCATCGAAAAACTCTATCCTTCAAAATTACTTACTATAAAACTGCCGTGTTAAACCATCTTGATTTAATAAGTAGTCCTAAGGACTACGTTGAAATCTTAGATGGAATTATACCGATTGCATTGGACTAAATAACGGTATAATCGGTATTATAACAAAAAGGGTACCTGACAGATACCCTTTAGGAAAAAAAATGATAATTTTTATTTTAGGGGATCTCTAAAAACTCTTCAAGAGTTGACTAAAAGAAACTCTTTTTGAGTGGAGATCTCTTGGAGGGATTAGTTGTTAATGATGTCCTTTATTTCTTTTTCAAAGTTGCTGCAAGAAATTGTTCCAATGCTGCTACCATACTTGGCATCTGAGGTTGCGGGGCTTTTATTTCCAGTTTTAGCCCGGCTTCTTCAATGGCTTTGGAAGTATTATTGCCAAAAGCACCGAGTACCGTTCCGTTTTGTTTAAACATAGGCATATTATCAAACAAACTTCTCACCCCGCTTGGGGTAAAGAAACAGATAACATCATATTCGGTTTGAGTCAATATTTCCTTTACATCGCTACTTACACTTCTATACATAAAAGCAAGAGTAAACTCACAATTATTATTTTTCAACCAGTTTACTATTTCATTATCCTGCTGGTTTTCGGAACATACATACAAAAACTTTTCGTTGCCCTTATGCTTGTTGATGACATCAAACATGCTTTTATTGGTACCATCGGCACCATAAAATACTTTCCGTTTCCTGTAAAGGATAAATTTCTGAAGGTAGAGAGCCACCGCTTCGGTAATGCAGAAGTATTTTGTATCCTGTAAAACACTGACTTTCATTTCCTCGCAGGTGCGGAAGAAATGATCAATAGCATTTCGACTGGTGAAAACCACCCCAGTATAGTTCTGAATTTCAATTTTTTGCTTGCGAAAATCCCTGGCGGGTATGGACTCGAGACGGATGAAAGGGTGAAAATCGAGTTCAACCTCGTACTTCCTGGAAAGTTCAAAGTACGGTGACTTTTCACTTTCAGGTCTCGGCTGGGTAATAAGGATTCTCTGTATCGCTTTGGCCTTTTCACCGGCCTTGTTAACCCCATTTTTAATCATGTTCGGTTCGGCTAAAGTTGGCGGCAAAGTTAAGCAGTTATCCTGAAAAACAACAACAAACCCTTGTAAACCAGCAAAAGAGGTGCAATTTCAAAAGCACAGAGGTATAAAAAGAAATGAAAAGGATTGACTTTGACTTGATTACGAACCGCTGCATACGTTAAAATAAACCGGTATACCAGCAAGCTAATTACCAGGCACCATGATAAGGTGAGACCAACAGAATAGACATCCCCGAGTGAAAAAGCTAAAACAATAAGAAATGGCAGGAGCAGAATGCCCAGCATTTTATTGACAATAAAAACGATAAAAATATAAGAGTCGGAAGCTTCTTTCATACTAAATAACCAGCCGGAAACTTTTAACCCGATAAACTTGATAAAATAAGCTGCCGATAAACCGAGACAGCAATAAAAGAATAAAAGCCAGAAATTATCAACCGGGTTTAAATCAAAATGCTGTAGCAAAAACGCAATGTATAGGCCTCCGCTTAAAACAAAAAAACAGTTTAACAATAATGAGGGTAAGGGTGTTTGCGTTAACTGCTCCCTTATTTGCCGCTGTTTCAGTGTTGTCCGGAAAAAAAGACGAAAGAGGTCGCCAAAGTATTTTGGAAAAGCTCTTCTCAAAACAGCAAATACAATTAACAGCAATACAAGCAGGTAAAACAAAAGCTCTTTCCCAATTACCTTTCTTAGATCTGACTTGGGAAAAGTTGCCGGTTTTGTATTAAATCCAAACCAGGCATGATGTTTCAATACCTCCCAGCTAAACTGTGGTGAGGAAAAGGAAATATCCGGACTCATTGTCCAGGCAGAATCGTTGGCTGCTCGTTTTGAAACCGGGGTGATTATTGGAGCTTGTGGCAAAGAATCTTTTTTAATTGTTGTATCCTGCTTTACTGATGAATCAGTAACCAGAGTGCCTGTTGTATCAGCAGGGGTTTGAGCAGAAGTAGTTTCGGCAAAAAGAAGTAAAAATAATATTACATGAAAAAGGTACTTCACTATTCGTAATAATTGCAAAAGTATTGAAGTGGCCTTCTACTTCGTTCAGGATTTTTAGAAATAATTGACAAACCCGAAATGTATTTTGGATTGGCGAAGGTTAAACTCTCTGTCATTTCTTTTTCCAACAGCCCAGGCAAGATTAAATACACCAGCTTTGGTTTCAAATGCAAGACCTACACCAGTTCCAAAATAAGTGTAGTTTATTTTTTTTTGCTGGCCGTTATCCTGACCCCAGCCGCCGTCTGCCAACAAATAGAAAAATGAATTTTGTCCGACTAAATAACGATACTCTACCGTGGCAATGGCAAACTGAGACAAGTATTCACTTTCTTCATCAAAGCCCCTTAGTAATTTATATCCACCAATCTGAAATAGTTCGTTCCGAAAAATATTACCACTTTGAAACATACCTGCGTTGATCGCTGTTTTGATGGTGCTTCGCTGATTACCCAACGGGAAATATTTTGCTGCCGTTGCCCTAATTCTTAGTTGGTAGGTTTTCAATTTTACCGTGTCATACAGTCTTTCAAAATCAAACGTTGGGTTGGCAGGATCTTTCAAATCAACTATTTCATTATTCTTCTTCAACTTTTTTGTACCGATAGATGTAATGATGCGAAATTCATTTCCTTTTTTAGGATTGAGACGATAATCCGTATTGTTGAAATCATAATCAAGCCCGATATTAAAAGAACTTACATCAGCCACATCAGGCAACCGGCGGGTTTGAATGATTAACGGAGCGTTGATAGCCCCCTGGTTGACGATAGTTTGAACCTGCTGTATAAAAAGTTTACCCGACTGATTGGTATTTAAAATGTATTGTGCTCCCAATTGCAGGTTTACATTTACAAACGAGCTGTCCTTTCGAAAAATATCGAATGAAAAATCCAATCCTACCGGCGAATTAAAAAGAAAAGGGTGCTGATATATTAAATTGAGCCGCTGCGATTCTACCTGCAACGCCTGGAAATTTAATCCAATGGTTTCGCCGGCACCCAGAGCATTTTTAAGATTGAGATTTCCTTCACCTGTTACCAATAGTTTTTTTGAAGCCAACTGATTATTATTGGGCAGGAAGCCGATAAGGATATTTATCTGGCTACTTTTCTTTTGCCTGAGATACATATTTAGTACGGAGCCGGTGCCAAGCATAGTCAGGTCTGCCGGCTTTTCTTCTTCTATATAAGTCAGCTCCCTTATTTTTTTGTTTATACGTATCAGTTTTTCTTTATTGTAAATACTCCCGTTAGAAATATCAAAATACCGTTGCAAGTAGTTGTTGGAGATTTTTGCATTCCCATACAAACGAATACTGTCAATTTTATACAACGGCCCCTTATTTACTTTCAGCAAGGCTGAAACCTTATCACTTTCAAGGTGCAAGCTGTCAAGATAAACCATGGCAAACGGGTAACCAGTGTTTTCCAAATGATTTAAAATCCTTTCTTCCCATGCTTGCACCTGGGTAAAATCGATTGGCTTATCAGCAAACATTTTTTCCCGCCAACCAATTGCATCAAGAATTGGCAACTCAATATTTTTTGCATCTAATTGTGCCCATAGATAAAGTTCTCCTACAAACAATACAATGCGGGCAGATGCAGGATCATATCGCAGGCTGTCAATAGAAGCAGTAACATACCCTTTTGATTGAAGATAGCCGGGAAGTTTGTTGATATAATCTATACAGGCATTGGCAGAAGCAAAGGAGGTTTGTAAATTAGTTTTTGAAATAATAGTAGCAGAATCCATATCTACTCCCCTTACATGAAGGCTGTAGTTGTTCTGTGCCGATGTATAAATACTCAGCAACAAGAAAGGAAGAACCGATATTTGCAGTCTGAATTTTCTCACCTCATCCGTAACCCTTCTCCATATCCCGATAGCTATCGGGAGGAGAAGGGAGAATGGAGCTAAATTATTCATTAAATCGCAAACAAGTTGGCCGGTATTTATATTCATATTCCTTTTTGTAAGCAAGTTTACCTGCCGAAAGACAAATTTCAACCTATTTGATAATGGCAGGAATCTATATCCATATACCGTTCTGCAGGCAGGCTTGCCACTATTGCAATTTTCATTTCGCTACTTCTTTACATTACAAGAACGATTTTATCGCTGCTTTATTGAAAGAAATAGTAGTGCAAAAAAATTATCTGGATAAGGAGATAGTTGAAACTATTTATTTCGGTGGTGGCACCCCTTCGTTATTGAGTATTGAAGATTTAGTATTGATTGTTGAAAAGATCAAATCCGTGTTTATCGTAGCAACCGGGGCAGAGATTACCCTGGAAACTAATCCCGATGATATTGCAAATACAAAGCTGGCTGGTTGGAAAGAGGCTGGTATCAATCGCCTGAGCATCGGCATCCAGAGTTTTTTTGAGGAAGATTTAAAATGGATGAACCGGGCACATACTGCTCAACAGGCAATTGACAATTTACAATTGGCCAGCAGCTATTTCGATAACATTACCATTGATTTGATTTACGGCACGCCGCAATTAACCAATGAGAAATGGAAACAGAATGTTGACACAGCCATTTCCTTAAATATTCCTCACCTCTCCTGCTATGCATTAACGGTGGAACCAAAAACTCCATTGGATAAAATGATACAGCAGCACAAAAGTGAAGACATTAATCCCGACAAACAATCAGAACAATTTCTATTACTGATGCAATGGGCGGAAGAAGCCGGTTACGAACATTATGAAATTTCCAATTTTGCAAAAAAGGGTATGCGAAGCCGTCACAACTCTTCCTACTGGCAAGGGAAAAACTATCTCGGACTTGGGCCGTCTGCCCATTCATTTAACGGAACATCCCGGCAATGGAATGTTTCGAATAACAACAATTACATTGCGTCAATCAACAAAGGAATTATTCCATTAGAAAAAGAAGTGTTAACTGGAACTCAAAAGCTGAATGAATACATCATGACTTCTTTGCGTACAATGGAAGGTTTAAATACTGCCATTGCTGGTAAAGAATTGATAGAGAAAAGTAAAAAATTTATTGAGGCCGGACTAATGAAGCTGGAAAACAATTCGCTTATCCTGACAAGAGAGGGGAAACTATTAGCTGATGGGATTGCGGCTGAATTATTCTCTTAAGCCTTACTTATCCATTGAATAATAATATTCAATGCACAACCTACTGCTACTATTGATGCAAGGATAAAACTGAACCACTTAATAGGATGAGGTTTTGTACTGCCTTCCTTTTTGCCGTCTTCCCATTTCTTAAACTCCAGTACATTCATAACAATAAGGATTACGGAGGCAATTAAGAAAAGCACCTGGAAAAACTGAATCATTGGGCAACTAATTTATAACCCGTGAAGTTAAAGTTTTTGATGAAAATGTTTCCAGTAATCATATAACTGTTTTCCTGCCAGGCAGAGTACCATTATTAAAATGGCTGCCGGTACAAATCCGTGGTACGAGAGGGGCATAAAAAAAAGTTTAGGGTTTGGAGTTTATAGTTTGTGGTTCTCACAGAATGAAAAACCCTCCTGTTTGTCCCACTCACTATTTTTACTTACTTCTCAGACCAACACCTGTTCTATTCGTTTAAAAGCTTCAGAAGGTTTTGAGCCCTCCCAGAGTATTTTGTAGACCGCATCGGCTATCGGTATCGCTGCATCCACCGACTTATTTATATTATGTATACATTTTGCCGCATTATAGCCTTCGGCCACCATGTTCATTTCGCTTTTTATGGTTGCAACTGACCGGCCTTCGCCTATCATTTTACCAAAACTCCGGTTGCGGCTATGCAGTGAATAGCAGGTTACCAGCAGATCGCCAAGATACACGGAAGCTGCATAATTAGGGGTTTTACGATGGGTAATGGGGTCTTCGCCATCATGCTCCCCAACTGTAATATGTTCGACACCAAATTTTTTAAGGAACCCGGCCATTTCATCGGCTGCATTTGCGATATAAACACTGAGAAAATTATCGCCATAACCAAGACCATGAGCAATACCTGCACCAAGTGCATAAATATTCTTTAATACTGCGGCATACTGAACCCCCAATATATCATGGTTAACGATAGTGCTGATATAATCAGTACTAAAATGGAAAGCTATTTCTGAGGCTGTAGTTATATCGGTTCCTGAAAAAGTGAGGTAAGACAATTTTTCTTCGGCCACTTCCTCTGCATGACAAGGACCCAACACAGCAAAATAATCTTCCAGTGGAATATTGAATTGCTTTTCCAACCAATAGTTCAACAAAATATTTTTCTCCGGCAGCAATCCCTTGATAGCAGAAACAATTTTTTTCCCTGCCCAATCTTCCGGCTTAAGTTTTTCTAAACTCTCTTCCGCATAAGCTGAAGGAATAGCAATTACCAACACATCTGATTTTGCCACCACTTCTTTTATATTTGTTGACATGGAAAGCAGCGAGATATCAAACTTTGCCAAACTCAGGTAACCCGGATTATTTCCTTTATGCTGAATATGTTTAATCGTATCAGCATTTCTTATCCACCAGTTAATAGAATGCTTCTTATCGGTAAGAATTTTTGCCAACGCTGTTGCCCAACTACCACTGCCGATGATGCCGAAGTTCATTAGTTACGAGTTTTGAGTTACGAGTTCGAGACTTGAAGTTGAAAATTCTTTAAAGAAACTGGAATTGTAGTGTCTCGCAACTCGTAACTCACTACTCGCAGTTTCTCTCTTACTTTTCAAACAATTTATCTTTGGGTACTACTTTCACCTTCATACCATCTTTCAGGTTTTTACTCAGGGCTGTATAAGGGCCAATAACCACTTCCTCTCCTTCATTTAAACCACTCAGCACTTCGATGTAAGTAATATCCTGTATCCCGGACTTTACCACTACTTTTTTTACAGTTCCGTCTTTTTGCATTACAAACACCACTTCTTCCAGTTCATCATCGTTTGTGATGGCTGATGCTGCATCTTCATCCTTAATTATCTTATCTTCCTTTCTTTTATCTTCCATGTTTTTATCGCTGCCTTTTACCCTTGCATTTATTGCAGCAATAGGAACACTCAGCACATTCTCCACTTTCTTTGTTCTTATTTCGGCACTGGCATTCATACCAGGACGAAAAGGAAAAGCTTTACCCGCCAGATCTTTGTAAGATGCTGAATCTAATCTTATTCTTACTTCATAATTGGTTACATCGTTTGACGTATTAAAAGATGCACCGGAAGATTTTGTACTGTTGGCAATTTTTGTAACGGCTCCTTTAAATTTCCTATTGTTATAAGCATCTACTGTTACATCAGCAGAATCTCCCACATTGATTTTTACAATATCATTTTCTCCCACATCCACTCTTACTTCCAGCAACGACATATCTGCCACCAGCATCATTTCTGTTCCTACACTAAAATTATTACCGGTTACACTTTCCCCTTTTTTTACTTTTAATGCCAGCACTACCCCGTCAATCGGTGCTTCTATAGCCCTGCCGTTACTGATGCGGGCCAGCACCTGTCCTTTTTTCACATTATCCCCTTCCGCAACTTTTAACTCTGTTACCTGGCCAGAAAAATCAGGGCTGACCTTCACTTCAGTTTCGGGATAAATTTTTCCACTGGTAGAAACTGACTCAATAATAGTTCTTTTAGCAGCTTTTTCGGTTGCCACTTTTTCGATCTTGGTGCCGCCTCCTTTCATTCTGAGAACGATAAACACAACGGCCAGAATGGCTATAATCAATAATGTCCACTTCAATAACTTGTTCATAATAAATGAAAGTTTAAACTGCTTGCAGGGGGCAAAAATAAATGAATTGCGGTTGCCTGTTAGTAATAAAAAGGCTTAAAAAAATAATGTCAGAAATAATAAAAAATTATGACCATATCTGGCTAAAATCAATACTGGCATAACAGCTATCCAACGTAAAATCATGCTTAATCCCTTTTCCTCTTAATATCATCTTATATTGCCCGTCAAAAAGTTCATATATTTCTACATCCTCCAGGTCGGGGTCAATTATAAGATAGTAAGGGATGCCTTTTGATTGATAAATCGGAAACTTGGTAAACCGATCTTTCGCAGCAGTTGATGGTGATAAAATTTCTGCTACCAAAGACGGTGGGAAGTCCAAATATTTTTTAGAAATATCCCCACAAACCACCAGCATATCTGGCTGAAAAATGGTATCATCTTCTACAAGGTAATCAATAGGCTGATAAACTTTACACCGGTTACATCTCTTTAATTCTTGCCTGAATTCCGAGATCAGGTTAGCTGCAACTACCTGATGCTTTGGCACAGGGGCAGGGCTCATCGCATAGGGAATGCCATCAATGACTTCCCACTTGCCTTCCCACTGCACATAATCAGCATACGTATAATGTGGTAATATTTTTACTGCACTTTCCATGAGAATTTCAAAGTTACTAAAAAATAGATTTGTTATTATATAAGTGCCAATGCCTGTTCCAGGTCTTTGATTAAATACTGTGGTTCTTCCAAACCCACATACATTCTTATGTAACGGTGTTCCTTATTGTTTGGGTTAAAATCACCAGGCTTTAGTCCGGCACACTTTGGAATAACAAGGCTTTCATGGCCACCCCAACTTACGGCCATCATAATATGTTTCAATGATTCGCAGAACCTGACAACCGAATCCATTGCATCGGTTTTCAACACAAAAGTGAAAAGGCCACAGGCTCCTTTCATTTGTTCCTTTGCTAACTGGTACTGCGAAAA
>JAJAZO010000153.1 GCA_026785745.1 Chitinophagaceae bacterium
CCTTTTGAGAGTTTAGTTTTCTGCAGCATTGTAACGATAGAATCAACTCTATTTTGCTGAGCAACTATTTCATTTGTGAATCCACAAAGTAAGAGGAAGAAGAAAATTTTAAAATATTGCATGTGTTTCATTATGATGAATAATTGTAAAATAAATGTTGTCACCTCTCCTTCTTTTGTTGGTTATTAAAAAATATTTCCGCCCCAAATAAATTCTTGAAATCCGTTCTGTGGTATATTTCTGCTAACCAGTGTTTGCTTGTTAATTTCGATAGATGCTGCTCTTTGCTGCAGCACTTTCCCATCTTGTTTAATGGCCGTTTCTTTTACTTCAATAGCCATTGTACCATTAAAAATAAAATCAATTTCTTGCCCCGTTTTCTTTTGATAATATTGCAATTGACCCAATGGTTTTAATTGTGCAGCTATACAATTTTCAAACAATTGCCCACTGGATAGTTGAGGACCGGCAAGTATATTCAAAATGCCCGTATCTGAAAAATACAGTTTTGGCTGTTGCGAAATTTCTTTATCAATATTTTTTGTAAACGGTTTCACCAAATAAATCAGATACGTGTGTTCTAATAATTGAATATAGGTAGCTATCTTTTGACGATTGATGCCTGCTACACTTGCAATTTTGGAATAGTCAATTTTATTACCCGCCCTCGCCGCCAAAAGTTTAACAAGTTTGTATAACTCTTCGCTTACAGAATAATCAGATAATAATTTAACGTCAAGTTCAATATATGAGTTAATGATATCCCTTAATAAATCTTCTTTGTTTAATTGGTCTTGCTGCAGCACCACTTCTGGAAATCCTCCAAACTGAATATATTCTTCGTATAATGATTGATAGCGATTGTGCCATGCTTTATTGTAAGGTTGCCAGGCGTATTTTTGGGAATCACGAACAAGTTTCTTTTTGAAGTGCAAAAATTCCAAGAAGCTAAGTGGGTACATTTCAAAAATTTTTTTTCGTCCAGCCAAGCTTTCAGAAAATTGATTTTTCATATAGTAAGCACTTGATCCTGTTACTATAAATTTTATTTGGTAGGTATCATAGATGTATTTGATTAAGCTAGGAAGATTTTCAACAAGTTGAATTTCATCCAATGCAATAATGCAAGGCTTCAAAAAATCTAAACCCATTAGTTTCAACTCATCTACAATGCTTTCATAATCTGGTCGGTTCAATAACAACCTTACTTCAACTCTTTCGCAATCAAGGAAAAGCTTGTTGTTGTGTTTTACTTGTTCAAGCAAGTATTGGGCAGCAGTACTTTTACCCACACGTCTCATCCCTGTAATAACAGTCACTTGTCGCAATTTCAAATGCTGCAATAAGGGCTCGAACAAAGAACGGATGATCATTTTTTAATACATTTATATAACTAATTGAAATAAAATATATCTAAAAGTAATACTTTTCGACTTTATTATAGATAATTTTGTCTGCAATGATTAATAAATTGTATGTAAAACAAGTATAAATGTTGAGCCTTCTCCTTCCTTCGTTTCTACTTTCAATTCTCCTCCATGTGCTTTTACAATATCATAACTCAAACTCAATCCCAGCCCCGTTCCCTGCCCGGTAGGCTTTGTTGTAAAGAAGGGTTGAAAGATTTTATCCAGTATTTTTTGGGGAATGCCGTTCCCATTGTCGGTAACACGAATCTCGGCCTTCCTGCCTCCGCCAGTTGGCGGATTCTGGGTCGTTCTAATTGTAACAGTCGGCTCATATCCCGGAATGTTTTGCTTTTTCTTTTCATTGACTGCATAAAATGCATTCGTTAATAAATTCAAAATCACCCTTCCAATATCCTGCGGAATGATATTTATTTTTTCAAGTGATGCATCAAAATCAGTTTTAATGGTGGCATTAAATCCTGCCTGTCCGGCAGACAGGGATTTATCTTTTGTCCGCAGGCCATGATAAGCAAGCCGTAAATATTCATCTGCCAATGCATTGATATCTGTTGGCTCTTTTACACCACTACTGCTGCGGCTGTGTTGTAGCATGCCCCGTACAATATTGCCAGCCCGTTTACCATGATGGTTTATTTTTTCTTCATTAGCAATTACATCATTGGCAATTTCATTTGCACCAGCAATATTGCCTTTGTCCATTTCGTCTTTCATCTCTGCCAGCAACTCTTTATTAACTTCCGAAAAATTATTGACGAAGTTTAACGGGTTTTGGATTTCATGGGCAATACCAGCCGTTAATTCACCAAGTGAAGCCATTTTTTCTGATTGGATTAATTGTGCCTGTGTATCCTGTAGCACTTTAAGTGTTTTTTCAGTTTCGTTTTTCTGCTTTTCCAACAGCTTATTTGCAATTTGCTTTCGGCGATTATTCCGGTATAAGATAAATCCAAGCAAAAGGAACATTGCTAAAATTCCAAGGAGAACATATATCCGAATATTATTCCGGTATTCGGTTTGTTCCTGTTCAATCTGTTGTTGTCTTTGTTCTGTGTCATAGATCCTTTTCTGCTCTTCAATTGCTAATAATTGCAGCTTTTGTATCTGCTTGCGTCCAAACAAACTGTCCTGAAGGCTCATGTTTAATTCCTGGTATTTGATCACACTATCCAGTTGACGCTTTCCCATAAAATACCTGGCCAGAAGCCTCCCCGCTTCTAACATGGTTAACTTTTGTAAAGAAAGCTGCCCACGAGAAAAAGCGAGCCGGGCATAATGATAAGCGGAATCAGGGTTATTCATCTCCTCGTATAGCAGCGCCATCCGGCTATATATCCGCCCTGCATTCAGCACATCTTTTGAAACCGTTAAGGCAGAGCGAAAATAGTATAATGCACTATCGTATTTATGTTGCAAAGCATAAATGATCCCTGTCTCTCTGAGCATAAAAGCTATTCCCGGTTTCATTCGCATATTCTTTCCAACTTGCCAGGCCAGATTCTGATAAATGAGAGCGGAGTCAAGCATGCCCAATTGCTGATATGCGACGCCGATATTGGTTAAACCAAACGCAGTTATATTAACTTCCGGAAGATTCCTATTTATTTCATTTGCCTGGAAAAGATAGTTGAGGGCTGTTCTAAATTCTTCGAGGCCTATATAAGCAATACCTATAAATGTCAGACTGCTTCCTTCCATTGCACTGTCTTGGATCTCCCTGCTGATACGAAGTGAAGTAAAAAAATGTTGCAAGGCTTCAGGAAAATTTCCACTAGCACGATGATATTCCCCCAATGTCAAATGTACCTCCCCTTCACCTTTCTTGAATTTTAGAGATTGGGCAAGCTGAAGAGCTTTTTGCGCAACTGGCAAACAAGAATCAGGGTTAGTAAATCGATATCTGTCAGCCTGTGCTTTCAGTTGCATTACTTTTGCGGTATCCTTTTGATATGCATTAAGATTTTGAGCAGCAACAGTTGTGATTAACACAAACTGGAAAAACAGGTTCGATATGGTTATTTTATACATATTCATGATAAAGAGGATAGACAAATAATAAATTCAGAACCTTCTCCTTCTTTTGTTTCCACCTTTAACTCTCCACCATGTGCTTTTACAATATCGTAACTCAAACTCAATCCCAGTCCTGTTCCCTGCCCGGTGGGTTTGGTGGTAAAAAAAGGTTGAAAGATTTTATCAACGATATTTTGTGGAATGCCAGGGCCGTTATCAGAAACTGAAATTATCACACCGGCTCCCCGGACTTCGCCAGTTGGCGGAGGAGCCTTGGAAGTTTTCACCCATACAG
>JAJAZO010000154.1 GCA_026785745.1 Chitinophagaceae bacterium
CTTTTCAGGTTATTTACTTTAATAGAAACATCTTTTGCATCTGAGGCTGCATAAGCCATCAGCAAGCCAGTAAGAAACTGGGAGCTTAGCGACCCATCTACTTCAATATTCGCTGGTTGCAACGGACCCAGAATAACCAACGGCAACTTACCTCCATTGCTTTTAATTTTTACATTCAGTTGTGGGAGAATCTCATCAAAGAAATCCATTGGCCGGGTTAATAAACTCCCTTCGCCATTAATCGTAATTTCTTTTTCGCTTAATGCAACAATTGGAGTAAACATACGGATACTGAGACCAGACTCTCCGCAATTAATTTCATTTGACGAGGGATTTACGCCAGAACTATTAATTATTAATTCTTCATTATTAATTTCCACTTCCGCCCCCATTGCTTTAATTACTTTCAATGCTGCTTTATCATCGTTGCTGTGGCCTGGGTTAGAAATAGTACTGGTTCCTTTAGTTAATAATGCAGCAGCCAAAGCTCTTTGCATAGAACTTTTGGAAGCCGGTGCTTGTATTATTCCTTTAAGCTGAGATGGATGTATTGTAACTATCATACTGATTTAATGGGAACACTGATGACGCAGATTATACTGACTTAAGCGGATTTTATCTGTACTTATCCGCCCTATCAGCGTCATCGGCGTTCCATTTATAACTTATCAATAATTTTTTCTAATTGTTTTAATGAAATTGATTTCACGACTCCCTTTCCTATTTTTTCCAGCAACACATAATTCATTTCCTTTCTTTCCCTTTTCTTATCCATTTTTAATACATCGAATACTTTTTGTTTGTTAAAAGAAGCGTAGGTAGGCAAATTATATTTTTCCAGCACACTTACTACTTTTTCCGTCTGCTTAAATCCGGCTAATTGTTCTGAAATATGACAGGCATAAGTCATACCGATTGAAATGGCTTGCCCATGTAATAATTCATACTGCGTTTCCAACGCATGGCCGAGTGTATGGCCAAAATTCAATAACCTTCTCTCTCCTTTTTCAAACTCGTCTTTCTGCACCACTTTGGTTTTAATCAAAGTGTTTCTTTGTATTAATTCGCAGATAGTTTTCTGTTTCCCCCGGTAAGTTTTTAATGAATTGCTTTCCAGCTCAGCAAACATAGCTGCATCTTTAATACAGGCATGTTTAATAATTTCTGCAAATCCATTTTCCCATTCTGCTTGTGGCAATGAATTCAGAAAGACCATATCATGCAGAATAAAAGCCGGTTGACGAATAACCCCGACCATATTTTTATATACTCCCACATCAATTCCATTCTTACCACCGATAGAAGCATCAACTAATCCCAGTATAGAAGTCGGCACAAAGCCAAACTTCAGCCCCCGCATATAAACAGAAGCTACATAACCGGTTATATCTGTAATCACTCCGCCACCAACACCCACCAGTGTGGTTTTGCGGTCCGCTTCCATTTCAATCAATTTTTCAATTACCACATCAACTGTTGCCTGCACTTTAAATTCTTCACCGGGTTTTAATACAATCGTATTCCACCCTTTGAATAGTTTGGTGTGGGCATTAAAAACATTCTCATCTGTTATTATTACTGTTGCTTTCGGGTCAGCTATCTTTTTGAGATGACTGATACCATACGCCAGGTAAAAATCAGTTGAGGAATTGGAAAATTTATAATTGATATGCTTCATTGTATTTGTTCAATAGAATTACTACAGTACAAGTGTGCCCTTCGTTCCTCAGGGTAAACTGTGCAAGGGACGATGAAAGTAGAACAATAGCTGGCTACATAACCCACCCCATTTTCTTAAAGAATTAAACTCATTCAATTCGCCCCTCCAGGGAGGGGATGAACCCTATTCACCACCCGATAGCTATCGGGTCACCACTCACTACTCACCATTTACCTTAACTGTCCATAATTTTCTTCTGGTGATTAATACTTTCCATATGCACCGCATCAAAATACTTGGTGATAAATTCTTTACTCAATCCCAGCTTACCTCCTTTTGCACAAGCTCTTTCAATTATTTCATTCCAGCGACTTATTTGCAGAATGGTAATATTATTTTCTCGTTTGTAAACACCTATTTGTTCTGCGGCTTTCATCCGTTGTCCCAATATCTGCATAAGCTCATCGTCAAGATGATTAATCTGCTGACGCAATTTTTCCAATGCCGCATGATACTCTTCCGAATTAATATCTTCCCGGCGCCAGATAATAGTTTCCAGCATTTCTTTCAATCGCTCCGGCGTTACCTGTTGTTTTGCATCACTCCAGGCTTTGTCGGGGTCTATATGGCTTTCAATCATCAACCCATCATAGTCAAGATCAATTGCTTTTTGCATTACCTCTAATAAAATATCACGACGGCCACAAATATGTGAAGGGTCATTAATGATGGGCATATCAGGATGCTTCAACTTCATTTCAATGGCAAGGTGCCACATCGGTGCATTGCGGTACTCCGTATTGCCATACGAAGAAAACCCACGGTGTATTAAACCAATTTGTTTAATACCGGCACGGGCAATTCTTTCTACTGCACCGGCCCACAATTCCAAATCAGGATTGATTGGGTTTTTTATCAGCACCGGTACATCCACACCTCTTAGTGCATCAGCAATTTCCTGCACACTAAATGGATTTACGGTTGTTCTGGCACCAATCCATAATACATCTACATCGAAAGTGAGTGCATCCTGTACTTGTTTGCCAGTTGCTACTTCCACCGTTGTTGGCAAACCTGTTAGTTTTTTTGCTTGTTGCATCCAGGGCAAACCTTTAGCACCTACGCCTTCAAACATTCCGGGTTTGGTTCTTGGTTTCCAGATGCCGGCCCTTAGCATATCTACTTTGCCGGTAGCTGCGAGTAGCTGTGCGGTTTCTAATACTTGTTCTTCTGTTTCCGCACTGCATGGGCCGCTGATGATGAGTGGTCGTTTGTTCCAGGTTGATTGTACGGTGTCTTTTGTTGGTTGTTCTGCTGCTTGCATAATTTATAATTGTAAAGATAAAGCCCCTAACCCCTAAAGGGGGGTAAGGATTTAATATTTTTATTTATTATTTAGTCATCGCCCTGTTCTTTGATCATCTTCGTTCCGCCAACTGGTGGACACTTCAGGGTTCTGTTCGCTACTCAGCTTTTTTCTTTTTGGCATAACCATGTCCCCTATGTTTGCTAAGCTTTTCTTGGCATTTGTGTATAACAATACCATCTAAATCTTTTATCTCTTCAAAATAAACATCACTCACATTATCGATTAATCTGATTTTGTGAACTATGTTTCCGTTCGCAGAAAATTCATGTCCGTTTATTTGTTCTTGGCTTAATTTTTTATTCTCTATTTTACCTTTTGATTTTATTCGAACTTGGTCATAGAGCCTTACCTCATCTTTAATTATAATATGAATTGTCCTCTTTTCTGAACCACAATTGTTACAGCTACTGCTTTCACTCTTATGTACAGCTTTACAGTCGGTACAAAAAATCTCAACTTTATCCATGATTTTTATTTTATAATCCTCCTTATTTTATTCGCATCTTCAATCAACCGCATCAGATACTCATTATCCTCTTTTTCAATACTCTCTTTAAATCTTGATAACTGGGCAATATGTTCTTTTAGAACATCGAGTACATTCTCTTTGTTCTGCATAAAAATCGGCACCCACATAGCAGGGTTACTTTTCGCCAAACGGACTGTGCTTTCAAAACCTGCTGAGGCTAATTCAAAAATAGCATTCTCTTCTTTTTCTTTTTCCAATACCGTATTCGCCAAAGCAAATGATGTGATATGAGAAATATGACTAACATAAGCCGCATGCAGGTCGTGGGCTTTGGCTTCCATTTCCAACAAGTGCATTCCTATTTTCTTGTACATTCCTTTTACCCATTCCAATGCATCCGCATCACTGTCTTCTGCATTGCAGATAATTACCGCTTTATTTTCAAATGCCCCTCGTACGGCTGCCTGCGGACCGCTGTATTCTGTACCCCACATAGGATGAGTGGCTACATATCGTCCTCTCTTTGGGTGATTTTTTATAGCTTCAATTGACTGACTTTTGGTAGAACCCAGGTCAATCACAATCTGATTATCTATTTTATCCATAAGTGATGGCAGCAGGTCAACTAATTTATCAACCGGGATTGCCAGTATAATTACATCGGAAGCTGCAATAGCATCATCAAGATGCAGCACTTCATCCACTAATTCCAGTTCAACAGCTTTGTTTGCATGTTCTGCATTGGCATCC
>JAJAZO010000155.1 GCA_026785745.1 Chitinophagaceae bacterium
CCTACGGCCATTCCATAACCAACTAACATTCCATCTTCCTTCAACGTACCGGGAGTAGTTGGCCTTTTATGCCAGCCAATTTTTTCTTTACCCAGTGCATAACATTCTTTCAGAAACTTAGTGGTCCAGGGCAGTTTACTATGTGGATGCACTGCTGCATTGTTGATAATGCGCAATTCAATCGGATCAATATTTAATTTATAACTCAGTTCATCCAAGGCACTTTCCAAACCAAAACAACCCGAAGCAGGGCCGGGGCCACGCATCCAGGTAGGAGTGTTTATATCCAACGGTAAAATTTTGTAAGTGGTAAACACATTCGGACAATCATATAAATACTGTGATACACTGGAAATACCTTCGGTAAAATCTTCGTACGTAGAAGTATTGCTGACAGCATGATGTGCAATTCCCGTTAGCTTACCATCTTTACTTGCACCAATACCAATTTTCTGCCAGCATTGCGGACGATAGCCCACCATCGTAAACATCTGCTCCCGGTTCAAGGTTACTTTTACAGGGCGGTTTAATTTTTTTGAAGCAATCACTGCTGCATGCACATGCGGCCAGCTTCGCAAACTGCTGCCAAAGGCACCACCAACATATTGAGTAATCACTTTCACATTTTTTTCGTCTATTGCAAATAGTCGAGCTAATTCGCCTTGCACACTTTTTGGCCCCTGCGATTTATCATAGACCGTTAGTTTATCTCCTTCCCATACCGCAACGGTGGCATGCATTTCCATCGGGTTATGTGTTTCGATAGGGATGGTATATTCTTCTTCTAATTTTACTTCGGCATTTGCCCACGCATCTTTTTGGTTACGTATATAATCGGGGCGGGGCTTCAGCAGTTTATCATTGAATTTATTTTTGTCAAAATCCGTTTCGGAATTTTCTTTTATGTATTCTACTTTTACTAATGATGCGGCATGCACGGCTCTTTCAAATGTATCGGCAATTACCAATGCAATCGGCTGGCCATTGCTTACCACCAAATTGTTATAAAAAACTTTCAGTCCAGAAAAATCTCTTGCATTCGGATTAGTTGTTTTGTCAACAGGTTTATAACCCGGTACGACAGGGCAGTTGAGATAGTAAATTATATCTAAAACACCGGGAGCATTTTTTGCTTCGTAAATATTCATCTGTTTGATAGCACCTTTGGCAATAGTGCTGCAAACAAATACAGCATAGGCAAGACCGGCAGGTTTGAACTCCGCCGTAAATCTTGCTTTACCGGTAACTTTTGCAAGACCATCTACCCGGTCATCTTCTGCAAAAAATGTTTCGGAAAAATTATTTGTATCCATAGTCTGTTGTTTGCTTGTTTAATTTCTTTGTCATCGTCTTGTTCATTGGGCATCGTCTGTTGCGAACTTGTTCTGTTATACTTTTCTTTCAGTGAATGGAAAGTATAATCACTCTTTATCGTTCCGTTTTCATGGCATCGACCCACCCCGGTTTCTTATAGCATTTAGTTCACTCATTTCGCCCCTCCGGGGAGGGGAAGTTTGCTATAGTATAGTTTTTTTTCTCATAGTTATTTGTATTTCATAACGAATTTAAACGACCGCCATCCCCTCCCTGGAGGGGGCGCAGTCATTTGTAATAACGAATTTTCGAAAGGGGTGGGTTCATACCGTCGCCTTCATCAACGCCTCAACAATAGCCGACTTTCCCAACTTAACTTTAAATTCATTATGCTGATAAGTCTTTGCACCAGCCAATGCAATACCTGCGGCATCTTTGAAAACAGATACCGCAGTTGTTTTACCAATTAAATATTTCTCCACTTCTGTCAATCGCCAGGGTTTATGTGCCACACCACCCATTGCAATACTGGCCGATTTGAT
Organism: Chitinophagaceae bacterium; assembly: GCA_026785745.1. Classification (GTDB taxonomy): domain Bacteria; phylum Bacteroidota; class Bacteroidia; order Chitinophagales; family Chitinophagaceae; genus JJ008. Next base: position 1,857 of record JAJAZO010000155.1, read on the forward strand.
AATGCCGTCCGTTACTTCTAATGCCACCGCAACCGATACCAATGCAAATGCATAGGATAAGCGGTCACGGACTTTCAGGTAACAGGCTTTATTAAAACGATTAGCAGGAATATGTATGGATGTTATCAAATCGCCGGCTTGTAAATTATTATCCAGTTCCGGAGTATCACCCGGCAGGCGATGAAAATCAGCAAAAGGAATTTTCTTTTCTCCTTTTACACCACTCACCATTACTGTTGCGTTGAGTGCCGCCAGTGCCACACACATATCACTTGGGTTTACGGCAATACATTTGTCACTGGCGCCAAAGATGGCATGCATTCGATTATAGCCAGCTAAGGCACCGCATCCGCTTTGTGGCTGGCGTTTATTGCAGGGCATCGTTATATCATAAAAGTAGGGGCATCTTGTACGCTGCATAATATTGCCGCCAACAGTTGCCATATTGCGCAACTGTGCAGAAGCACCGGCATTCAATGCCATTGCCAGCAATGGATATTTTGTTACCACTACATTATTTTCAGCAGCCACACTATTTGGTACCAATGCACCAATGCTGAGTCCTTTTGCATCGCTGCGGATATCTTTTAATGGCAATGCGTTTATATCAATCAATCGCTGCGGTGCAGTCACCCCTTTTTTCATCAGGTCAACTAAGTTGGTGCCACCTGCAATAAAAGCTGCCGAAGCATTTTTCGCTTTTGCGTCAACGGCAGCTTTCGCAGAGGAAGTTCTTATGTATTCAAAATTTATCATAACGGCTGCCCTCCTTTTTTTACTTCCATAATGGCATCTATTATGTTGGGGTATGCACCACAACGGCAAATATTTCCACTCATATATTCTCTTACTTCTTCAGCCGAATCAGCATGCCCTTCTTTTATGCAGGCAACGGCTGACATAATTTGTCCCGGTGTACAATAGCCACATTGAAAACCATCATGCTTAATAAAAGCTTCCTGCATCGGGTGCAGTTTATCGCCGTTTGCCAGCCCTTCGATGGTTGTCACTTTCTTGCCTTCATTCATTACAGCCAGCGATAAACAGGAGTTGATGCGTTTGCCATCCACATGCACCGTGCAGCAACCACAC
>JAJAZO010000156.1 GCA_026785745.1 Chitinophagaceae bacterium
AAAGTATTCATAAAAGAAATTCCGCTGGCTGGTGATTCACTGGAACTCCGCTTTTATGATAATGCAGAAATAGACGGCGATTCCATTTCGCTTTTCCTGAATGATAAATTATTGTTTCAGCATATCCGCCTGACAGGAAATGCTTACAGCATTAAAATACCCATCAGTGAAATGAATGAAATTAATGAACTCATTATGGTGGCAGAAAACCTGGGTGCTATTCCTCCCAACACTTCTTATATGCTTGCCATTGTTGGTGATAAACGATACGATGCTTATCTCGCCAGCACAGAAGGCAGCAGTGCAATGGTGAGGTTTATTAAAAAGAGCCAATAAAAAAAATTGGCAGTTATTATCTGGAAATAACAATACCGATTGTTCTATCTATGAATACTCCGTTTTCATCATTATACAGGTATAGCTGATACACCCCGTTGGAGAACCTTGTAAGATCAACCGGTACAATACTATTATATGTTATCCCTGTTAATTGTTGTGTTTTCAACAACTTTCCATCGCTGGCATACAACCTTATACCTATTTTTTTATAAAGTGCCGTTTTTATTAGCAGGCTGAGTCTTCCATTACCCGGGTTTGGATAAACAATAATTGAATTAGGCAAATTCAATGTCAGTTGTCTTTCGGGGCATGCATTTACCTGTATCGTTTTTGATTGTGCTAACGTACACCCGAAACTATTAGTAACAGTGTAAGTAAGAACAAAAGCCACAAGCCCTGCTACAGACGGGAGAAACTGAGAACCCTGCACACCGTTACCACTCCAGGTGCCACCAGCAAGCGATGCTGTAAGATTAACAGCAGGATCCGAAATACAAACTGGGGAAGGAACATTGCCAATTGTAAACGATGGGATTGCATTTACAGTCAACAGCGCATTGTTTGAGTTTAGTGTATTGCAATTACCAGTAATGACAACACGATAACGGTTTGTATTTTGCGTTAATGTCACATTGTTTAACGTAAGTGTAGCCGTAGTAGCACCGTTAATATTAATGAAGTTAGTTCCACCATCCGTACTTACCTGCCATTGATAACCTGTTATAGTTCCGGTTGCCACAACGCTAAAGGTAGCAGTAGTATTCTGGCACACCGCAGCAGCAGTTGGTTGTGTAGTAATAGCCACGGGAGAAACCACAGTGAGTGTAGCTGCATTTGAAGTGATGGCCGTAGGGCAACTACCAATTATACTACGGTATTGGTTATTATTCATAGCAGCCGTTACACCTGTAATAGTTAATGTGGCGGTTGTAGCTCCTGAATGAGGAGCCGTGTTGGTAATATTCACGAAACCAGTTCCTGTATTTACCTGCCATTGGAAACTGCCTGCATTGGTTGCTGTAACATTCAATGTAGTTGTAGTACCAGTACAGGTGCTAACAGCAGATGGTTGCGAATTGAGTGTGGCCGTTGCACCCACTGAAAGTGTGGCTGTTCCTGAATTAAATGGAGTAGTACAGGCATTTGATAATACACAACGGTACTGGTAACCAGCCATGCCGGCTGTAATTCCCGAAATAGTTAATGTATTTGTAGTAGTGCCGGAATAAGGTGCTGCTGCGGGAACGTTTACAAATCCACTGCCTGTGTTTACCTGCCATTGATACACCGGGGCTGTGCCTGCTGCTAAAACACTGATGCTTGCATTACCACCTGTACAACTATTGGTATTCGCTGGTTGAGTAGTAACTGAAACAGGTACACAGGTCATTGTCTGCAGTATCCTTGTCAGCGTATCAGAAGTAGATAACAATACAGAAGAACCATTGAATAAATTTGATTTAATATAAACAGCCGGTTCGGTGTAAATCACAATATCATCTACAAACCATCCACCACCAGTGGGTGCGGTATTATCATCTGATGCAAAACGGAAACGAATTTTAATTGCCTGTCCCGCATAAGAAGATAAATTGATGACTGTTTTCATAAATGAAGTGATACTGCCGGTAAACGCAGCCCTGCCACCAATCGGGTTGTTACTTCCCGTACCCATAGAGCCGTTATATTTTCCACTGATCATTTTTGAGCCCAAATCGTTCCAGGTGGTTCCTCCGTTAGTACTTATTTCAACCATACCTCCATCCCAGCCATCTTCCGTATTGAACCGGTGCCAAAAACTAAGCGTAGTATAGTTGGATGCACTGTTAGGAAGTAACGAAATAGTGTTGGTTGTTGCCAACTGAAAGTCAGATGCCACAGTTGGGTTAGCCGCAAAAAATGAATTGGGTGTACTGTTGCTGAAAACCGTGGAAGTAGTCCATGCTGTGGCCGGTATTATTGAAGTAGCTGTCCATGATGCCGGGATGCCTGCACTTGCTACTGTTTCATTCAAATGAGTTAATGGTGCAAAATAGCTTCCGTTATTAACTGTGACGGTAAAAGAAAAGTTCTGGGAAGAATTAGCTGGCAATGATACCGGAATAAAGGTAACTGTACGATTGGCAGTGTTGTAACTTCCACCGCTTACATAAGTAACATTGGTCGGTAATGTATCAGTAATAAAAGAATTATTTAACGGGCCACAGTTTGTAGTTGTAACGGTAGTAGTATATGTAACATTTTGCCCTTCCTGTACCTGTGCAGCACTGGTTGTTAACCGAAATGCAGGAGCATCCGGTGTAAAATCTGCAATTCCATCTGCGGCACTGGATGCTGATCCTTGCAAAGCATAACGACCTAATCCTCTTTTGGCAAAAGCTTTCCAGATAGAGCAACTGTATTTTCTATTAAACAATATGGTATCGGCCCGCAGAATGGCATCCCTCGCATCTACAAAGCCGGGGTTACATGGTTGCAGCCGCAAACCTTCAGAAACTAATTTCAAAGCAGAACTGTTTCCAATCATAGTAGCCAAAGAGCCGGGAGCAAAAAGGTTTGGATTAATGGCATTGTCCTGCTTAATGATTTCCCAGGTCATTTCCCACAACATCATACACCATATTTCACCTACTGCATGTTGCTGACCACCAGTAGCTGGCAAGTTTGCATAGGTTCTGGGATAAATAGACATATCAGTTGAGTAAGGTGCACTTCGGATACCGACTCCAGTGGGATTTTGATTGGATGCATAGGTGCCGATACCCCTTCTTATTACACCATCATTTACAGTAGCTGTTGCCCAGTTGGTAGTTGACATCAAAGCAAAATAATCACTCCATCCTTCACCACCTTGCTCATCATTACCAAGGCAGGAGGCTGAAGAAGGACCACCAGTGTATCTGTTACTGATGCCGTGGGTATATTCATGCACCACTATTCCATTATCTAAATCGCCGTCCCTGTCAGGATTAGCGGCTGTCCATATAAACATTTGCATCCGTGGTCTTGAGCCATCTGCTCCGGTTGAAAAATTGGCATTGTTTGTACCACCTGCATCCTGCGCATCTGCAATTACATAATCAACACCGAGGCCGCCTCGCCCCTGATTGTTATTCTGAAAATTTCCGGAAGGTTCATCAAAACCATAGACATAAGCAATGTCATGAATTAAATTATTCCAGTAAAACAAATTGGTAATGGCAGCTTTCTGGTTATCAGTAGCAGGGTTGGCTGGAAATGTTGTCAGATCAAAAGTGTAATCCAACGTAAGTGTTGGTTGATTGGTGGTGGAAAGAGCGGCATTTCCAAAGGTTGAATTATTGTTATCTCTATCTTCCTGCGCCCATACATTATTACCTCTTGTGCTGTCGTGTAATGTAGTGCCATCGTTATGCCATCCGAGTGAGGAGGCAGGAGGGCCAGCCATTGTCCAGGGATCAATATGGATAGCAGGTGTGCCCCCAACATGTAAGGGACTCTCTGCAGGATATTTTATTACCCGGTAGCTTGCAGAAGAAATAACATCAGGTCGGATTTTCCATTTCTTAGCTGGCTTTTCAATTACATAATTATTGTCGCTGCTTTGTGAATGGTTTTCTTTTATATGAGCTTCTACGGAATGGCCTTTCTTATCCCAGTTGCAGGTAATCGTTAAATTAGTTTTATCAATAACGGTATTAGTATTAGCATCCACCCTTATCAACCAATAATCAGAAGAGTTTTTTGGTGTAACGAACACCTGCCATACGAGGCGGACTTCATTTTTCCCTTCTTTAGGATACCACAATAAATCTGCTTTAATATTTTCATTGGTAGCACCCAATTTTCCAAATTCAAATTTGTGTCCGTCAGCAGAAGTGTAAATAGGAACGGCTGCTTCAAGGGCTGTTGCTTTTACATCAAGCAAGGCTGTCTTTACTGCTGTTACCGCACTTACCGAAGGCATACCATTATTTCCTCTTGTTGATTTTTGAATATCGGGTATGCGGCCACCTGCATTGGATACTATTCTTCCGTTCTGAAATGCCAATACCTGTAGCTGGTTATAAACCGGTATGCCGAGGTGGCTTTGCTGCAGGTAAACCATCTGCAAACCATCCATGGTTTTATAAGTGGACGATACCAGTATGTTTTGCTGATCATCAGCAGACAGGCCGATAAGGGCACTGTTCTTTGCCACCAACTGTTTCGCATAAGCAGCATCTACCTGACTAAGCTGTGCATGGATGGCGTTAAAATAAAAGGTAATAAGAAGAAGGAACAAAAATTTCTTCATAAAATGTTTTAAATGTATGGCATGAAATTTTGCGATTGACGAAAATAAACATTGGCAGCGATTAAAAAACCCGCAATCGTTTATTCTTGATTTCTGTTTAAAAGATCAGGGGTAAATCAAGATAAACGGACGAAAAGCTACCCCACAGAAGTTGCCTCTATTGAATTTTACACCACTTTTTATGATTGCTACAACTGTTTAAGTATCTTTTTAATGGACTTATCAAGCTGAGGCTTTTTACCGGTCAATTTGTTGTAGAAACTATTGATAATTACAATATCCGAAGCATCCCTAAATTATAGCGAAGGTCTAAAGCAGATTTTTGAAAAGAGTTGTTTTAAAAAAACGGTATTGGTCGTTCAAATTACGACCGAAACCGTTCTTGTGTTCACCGCTGGTAAAATTATTTATAGTTTATTGCTATACCACCACATTAATCATCTTGTTCTTTACATAGATGATTTTTTTTGGCGGCTTGCCTTCCAGCCATTTTTGTACTGTTTCATCTTTAAGCACTATTTCTTCTACTTGTTGCTGTGTAGCATCCAATGCCAATGTTAATTCATGTCTTGTTTTACCATTGATGGCTACCGGATAGGCTTTGGAAGATTCTTTTACATATTTTTC
>JAJAZO010000157.1 GCA_026785745.1 Chitinophagaceae bacterium
CACATGGCTATTAGTAATTATGTAACCATCATCGCTGATAATAACCCCGCTGCCAGATGCCTTCTGTTCTGGTTGCATTCTTTGTCCATAGCCTTGATTGAAAAACTGTTCAAACAGATCTTCCATACTGTTGCCCTGGTTCCTGGGAAGTTGATTATTTACTTTTTTAGCGGCAATCTTTGTTTTAATGTGAACAACAGCCGGTACAGCAGAGTTAGCTGCTTTTGTAAAATCAACCGGCTCACCACCACCGGCTCCGTTCTCAAAAAATCCGGCATAGTTAACCGGAAGGTTGCCATTAGTTGCTTGTGAAAAATTTGCGTTTTTGTTGCCGGTAACTTTACCATAAATAAAAACGCTGGTTACGGCTGATAAGGCACTGATTCCAACAATCAGTAAAATTTGTTTCCATTTCATATTCTAGTCAGATTATAATCCCGATAGCTATCGCCAGTTGATAATAATTATTTAGTTTTCATACTTGCACTACAAAGTAACGATGCTTATTGTTTAATTTATTACCACTGAATTAGTTTAACAAATCGTTTACCAGAACTTTCGTACTTTTTTTCATTGTTAAAAGTACTACCATTTACGGGGAAATGGAATACCGTTGTTGACTGATTTTTGCACTTTATCTATAAATCAGTAAGAAATTTTAAGGTGTCCACTCCATCCGCATACCCGGTGATGGCGGGGGACTGTGCTTCGCCAAATGGTATAAAACTTTTGCCAACAACACATTGCAAGTCCCGTGCGGCTGGTAACCTGGCTGTCAGGTCGTCATTTCCATTGTAAAACTCATAATTCAACTGGCTGATGGGTGAAAAGATAGCGGCATCTTCAATGAGTAAAATGGAACCATTGGTCATGTAATATTTTTTGTTCAGCAGGTGGAGGGCCAGATTATAGTCGTAATTGTTTTTGTATTTATGATGGTCGGCCTGGTAATTATATTTTCTGAAAGCCTCCAGCAGGGGAACAAAATCATAATCGGCAGGCACATAAATTTTTGTCACATTACGACAGCCCAACCCAAAATATAAGTAAACATCGTCTGCCAGTTTTTCAAGGTCTGCTGGCATTTCTTCGCCGGTAAGCACAGCTACAGATGTTCTGTTGCGCCGGATGATATGGGGATACTTTCCAAAGTAATAATCAAAGTACCGGGACGAATTGTTACTGCCTGTGGCGATGTAGGCATCACAACCTTTCAGCATTTCAGAAAACGTTACGAGGCTTTTTATCTCAGGATCATATTCCTCTAATTTTTCTACTATATGCTTAATAAGTACCTGGTCTTTTGAAGAAGGTTTTATAACAGCTTTATGCCCGCTGATGAAGACACAAAGCAAGTCGTGAAAGCCAACGAGAGGGATGTTGCCGGCCATTACAATGCCGGTATTTTTTGAGCCGATAGCTATCGGGTTTTGATTTTCGATTTTCGATTTGTAAGGGGTTACCCATTTCTCCAATATATCCTTTTGCAGAAAATTAGTAGCAATAGTAGCGGTAGCCAGTTCTACAAATGCTGGAATAAACCACCCGTTTTCCCTGCTGGCTCTTTCTTTAACCAGTTTCCATTCCTCATTGTCAGATAAAATATATTGCCCCAGCCGGGCTAATAAATCAATACGATATTGTAAATTCATTCCCAATAATTAAATTTGCTTCAAACCGGCATAAATTTTTCGGGTGCAAATTAACGAAGTAAGCACAGGAAAAAATTTATCAAAGGTTCACCGGGATAAAAGAATACACATTTTCACCCGGTAAAACTAAGTCTCAACCCGTTAAATAAACTTTTATGGCTATTAAGATTACTGAAGAATGTATCAACTGCGGTGCCTGCGAACCGGAATGTCCCAACAACGCCATTTATGAAGGTGGCGTGGAATGGGCTGTTGCCGATGGCACTTCTGTAAAGGGTTCTTTTACCCTGCTGGATGGATCCGTGGTGGATGCCGATCAGAAAAATGCCCCGGTAGCGGTGGATGTATATTATATTACTCCTAATAAATGTACGGAGTGCCAGGGCTTTCATGAGGAGCCTCAATGTGCCGCTGTTTGCCCGGTTGACTGTTGTGTGCCTGATGAAATGTACCAGGAAACGGTGGATCAGCTAATGGCCAAAAAAGCAGCTTTGCATATTTAATTTGTGCCGGCATTGTGCATAAATAATAAGGTGTTTTGGATGCTGTCTGGAATAAAATTTGGTAACTTACAATTATATCTTAGGATATAAGGCAGTGAGAGCTGCCCAAATAGTGGCGGGTGATATTTCCCGTCGTAAAAAGGTGAAGGAGAAACGGCCTTCACCTTTCTTATTTAGGGTCTTTGCCGGATAGAGGTATTTTCAGCCTGTTTTATTGAGAATTGTATATTGAGCATTGCATATTTAACATTGCATAGTACAAAAATGCTCAATATTCAACATTCAATTTTCAATGTTCATAGCCAGTGCTGGCTTTTTTTCCAATAATATTTGTTAATCCTTTCTGATAAGAATATTCCTACCGTTGGACATCTTAATTTTTTCAGCAATATTTGCATAATATGCCCGCGGCGGCGGGTACAAAACTACTACACTACAATAATGAAGAAGAACATAGCTCTTGTTACCGGCGGTTTCTCTGGCGAAGCGGTAATATCTTATAAAAGTGCTGTTACCATTGACAACAACCTCGACAGAAATCTTTTTAATGTCTATAAAATTGATATTAATCCACAAGGATGGTTTTATGAGCTGGCAGACGGACGTAAAGCAGAGATTGATAAAAATGATTTCTCGCTGCAGCTAGATGACAAAAAGATAAATTTTGATGCTGTTTTTATAGGTATGCATGGCACACCCGGTGAGGATGGAAAACTACAGGGCTATTTTGATACATTGAAGCTGCCTTATACCAGTTGTGATGCCGCTACATCTGCCATAACATTTAATAAACGATATGCAGTAGCGGTGGCTGGTATAGCTGGTATTGGGGTAGCAAAATCCGTTATACTGATAAGGAATAGTTTTGGCAGCCCTGATGAAATAATCAACACATTAAAATTTCCTGTTTTTGTGAAACCCAATAATGGGGGATCAAGTATTGGTATGTCAAAAGTTGATAAGTCATCAGACGAGTTAGGGCTGGCAATAGAAAAAGCATTTAAAGAAGACGACCAGGTGCTGGTGGAAGAAATGATAAAAGGGAGAGAGTTTACAGTTGGTGTTTTTAAGACAAAAGAAAATATCATCGTACTGCCACTTACCGAAGTAAAAGCAGATGCTGACATGGCTTTTTTTGATTTTGAAGCTAAATACCAGGGCAAGTCCAGCGAAACTACACCTGCTATAGTGGATGAAGTGATTGCAGATAAAATAAGAGAAACAGCAAAAAAAGTGTACACAGTATTTAATTGCAAAGGAGTAGTGCGGATTGATTTTATATACAACGAAGAAGAGGGCAGACCGTACATGCTGGAAGTAAATACGATTCCCGGCCAAAGTGAGGCCAGCATTGTACCACAACAGGTAAAAGCAATGGGCTGGAGTTTGAAAGAGTTTTATACTAAATTGGTTCAGGAATGTTCATCGACTGATAATAAGCAGATTGATAAATTATAAATAAACGAATGAAATTCATCACACATCGTCCTTTGTGGGTTAATATCCTGGTGGGTATTCTGCTGGCATTGGGAATTTTTGCCCTTATCCTTTTGTCGCTTGGATGGCTAACTGGTCATGGTAAGGCCGCTACAGTACCATCTGTTACAGGTAAAAACTATGATGAGGCAAGAAAGATTTTAAAAAAAGCAGGATTTGATGTGGAGATACAGGATTCTGTTTATGTTGATACTTCAAAGCCGTTGACTGTTATCAAACAATTACCAGATGCAGATGAAGTGGTAAAATCAAACCGCACCATCTTTCTTATTATCAGCCGTGCTGTGCCGCCATTGGTAGAAATGCCCAACCTGCTTGGATACAGTTATCGCAATGCAGAGATGGTGTTAAAAAACATGGATTTGAAAATAGGGGATACCACTTTTAAACCGGATTTTGCCAGAAATGCAATCCTCGAGCAAAACTATAATGGAGCACCAATAACACCTGGTTCAAAAATCCGTAAAGGGAGTACGATTACACTGGTGCTTGGCGATGGGGTGGGTAAAAAAGAATTTACGGTGCCTGTAATTACAGGAATGGAGTATTGTAAAGCAAAAGCAGTTCTCGAGGAAAATGGAATTGTGATAGGAGCTATTGTAACGGATGCAAATGTTACTGACACCTGCAATGCCTGGATATATAAACAAAACCCTGAACGGTTTGATGACGAAAAAAGAATTCAGCGGATACGTTCCGGGCAAACAATTGATGTGTGGCTGCAAGTAGATAAACCTGCAAAAACTGACAGCACGGATAAAAAACCATCTTCAGATTTATAATTATAAAAAATGCAAAACATCACAGTTGAAGAATTGAAAGCCCGGATGGATGCCGGCGAAAAATTAAATTTATTTGATTGCCGGGAACCGCATGAGTATGCCGAGTTTAATATCGGTGCCACCCTGATTCCGCTTGGTAAAATTCAAACCATGCAGATAGATGAACTGGAAGGTTTGCAGGATGAAGAAGTTATTATCCATTGCCGCAGTGGCAACCGCAGCGGACAGGCTTGTTTGTTTTTAGATGCAATGGGATTTAAAAATACCTGGAATGTAACTGGTGGTATGTTGGACTGGCAAGCGAAGTTTGGAGCAAAATAGTCCGGAAGTCCGGAAACGGAAAGTCCGAAAGCTCTCTCAGTTTATTAGCAATAGACTTTCGGACTTTTCGATTTTTGGTCTATAGCGTCACATTCACCCCTATCATAAAATTGGTTCCTGCCATCGGGAAGTAATAATTCTCTGTAATGGTTTCTCCCCCTGCAAAATAGCTGAAGGTGTATCCATTTGGTTCATACTTCCTGCCGAATATATTGTTTACCTGTGCAATGATGTTTACTTCTTTTAGCCACCCGATAGTTATAGGGTTCTTTTTTATTGTATAAATAGCTCTTACATCTTGTGTATAAAAAGCATTCAATAAACGGCTGTCGTTCTCTGTATTGTCCAGGTATTGCTTGCTTACATATTTGCTCAACAGACTCAGCTCTGCATTTTTAAATGGCAGAAAATTAATGCTGGCTGCGCCAACCATAGCAGGGGAGAAGGCAATATCAGTTGATTGGAAACTATTGGTTTTCTGTCCACCATTATCATAATCATCAATAAACTCTGTAAAGTTCTTCACTTTATTCTGACTTAACGCAAGATTGGCCGTAGCATTTATCCATGAATTAAATTTTACCCCGCCTTGCAGTTCAATTCCTGCCCTGTAGCTTTCAGGAATATTAGTTCGGGAATAAGCACCAACATCATTTATTTTACCTGTCAGCACTAACTGATTTTTATAATTCATATAATACAAAGTAGCAGACCAGTTCCAGTTGGCTTTTACTTTCTCAATACCAATTTCCACATCATTCAGCCTTTCTGGTTTTGGTTGTTGTGTGGTACCTGCTTCAAAGTCATCCCGGTTAGGTTCTTTGTTAGCAATGCCAAAAGAGAAATAACCTTTCCATCCGTTTTTATTATAACTGATGCCGGCTTTTGGATTGAAGAAATCGAATTTAGTTTTTACTGATAAGTTTGGATTATCCCGGAAGCCTTCTGTATTATATTTTACATGGCGAAATTGTAAATCATAAAACAAATTCCAGTTAATAGCAAACTGTGTTTGTTCTTTCAGATAAATATTGAAATCAGTTTTTAATGCATCAAGATCATACCAATTTTTTGTATCGGTTAATCCTTTGTCCGCCCAAATTATTTTTCCATAATGCAATCCATCATACCGGGTATAGCCGCCACCGAGTGTAGCTTGTGTTTTATTGTCTTTGTATTGCAGTGAGAAAATATTGCCATAGAAATCATTGTCGAGCCAAAGCTGTCGTATCATATCAGATTTTGTAACCGGTGTTCCGGAAGAAAGAGGATCAGGCATTCCATATTTCGAATACTTCTGCTGAGCTTTGTATTGTTCGTAATAGCCTTTCCCTTTTGTAAGAAACAAGGCTGTATTGAAACTGATTCGTTTGCCTATTAAATGATTAAAGAATAGCTGATAGTGTGTCTGCGTATAATTATCTGTTTCATTATTATAGGGCTCGCCTGCCTTTTCTGTTCCTGCTGAATTAGTAGTACGGTTCCCGGCTATTAAATCGGCTTCTGAAATTCCATTCCATGCCTGGTAGGTTTTCTCCTTACCAGAAAATGCGTTGAGGCGAAGTGAACCCTTTTTGCCAATGTACGCCGTTGTAAAATGAAATGATTTCAAATCACTGCTGGCTCTGTCAATAAAACCATCACTGCTGATGCGGGACAGCCTTATGTCTGTAGTAAAGCCGTTCACCAAACCGGTTCCGGCTTTTATTGTATTCTTCCAGGTGTTGAAAGAGCCATAGCTATTATTGAATTCAGCATAAGCGTCTTTTATCACTTCGTTGGTACTAAAATTTATACTACCTCCAAATGCACCGGCTCCGTTGGAAGAAGTGCCAACACCTCGTTGTATTTGTATGCTGCCTGTTGATGAACTAAAGTCTGGCAGGTCCACAAAAAAAGTTCCCTGGCTTTCGGCATCATTGTAAGGGATGCCATTCAGCGTTACATTAATTCTTGTAGCATCTGTTCCCCGGATGCGGATACCGGTGTAACCAATACCATTTCCAGCATCGGAATTAACTACTACGGATGGTGTTTGGTTTAGCAGAAACGGAATATCCTGACCAAGGTTTATTTTAGCAATTTCCTTTTTAGAAATATTGGTTTTGGTAAAAGGCGAATTTTCACCAGCCCTTACGGCTCTTACTTCAACCGGCGACATTGCATAAAAACTGTCTTTTACATCTTGTTTTTCTTCCCGCAATGGCGGAACAAGTTGCGAAAAAGCTGCAATAGTTGTTACACAAAAACAACCAAGCATAATAATCCTCTTCATTTTTTAAGTTTTAGGCGGTTAAAAAATAAGAGGGAAATGCTGATGAGAAAGGTCAAACTATGAACCATTGAAAACGGCTCACCTCCCTACGCAGGCATTACCCTGACCAGGTTTACGGGTATAATCTCAGATAAACACTGAGCTTGTCGAAGTGTCCTTCGGCAGGCTCAGGGTTAAACACCCCGGAACTCTGTAAATTAAAGCCTTTTAAATCAAAGGCTAAAAACTATTGCAAAAATAAGGGAGAAATATTTATAAGAAACTGTAACTTTTCTACGCCACACTTCGTACTACCTCTAAACCATAGTTTATGAAGAAGTTATTATTATCATTTTTATTTATCGCCGCTACCGGTACTGCCCTTTTAGCCCAAAAAGTTATTAATGACCTCCATGCAGAAAAAAGAACTGTTTCTGGCTATCATGGTATTGATGTGGCAACCGGAATCGAACTTACATTGACAAATGGAAATGCCGAAGAAGTGGCTGTAAGTGCTGCAACAACAGAATTCAGGGACAAAATTGTTACAAAAGTGGAGAACGGGATTCTTAAAATCTATTATGATACTAAAATGGGTGCCGTTAATAAAACCAAGGAGAGCAAAGACCTGAAAGCTTATGTGTCCTATAAAACACTTGATTTGCTGCATGTAACAACCGGGGCTAAAGTGAAAATTAATGGGGTGCTTAAATCTGCATTTCTTAGTATGGAGGTGAACACCGGGGCATTGGTTGATGGTGAAGTGGATATTGCTTCATTGAAAGTAAATCAGAATACCGGCTCAAAAGTTACTCTTTCCGGTAAAGCGGATAAATTAGATATTAATGGAGATACCGGAAGCAAATTTAAAGGTGATGATATGAGTACTTCCAATTGCAATGTAACGGTAAGCACAGGTGCCGTTGTTTCTGTAAGTGCAGAAAAAGAATTGCAGGCAAAAGCAAGTACAGGCGGAAGTGTGAAATATAAAGGAAGCCCAACGGTAAAGGAAATTAAAAGAAGCACCGGCGGCTCAGTAAATAAAATCTAACAAGTCAAATAAGAAATAATGAAAAAATTATCAGTTTTATTGATTGGGTTATTAATTGGCGCAGGTTTGTATGCTCAGCAGGTAAATGACCCGAATGCCGAAGTAAGACAGGCAAAAGATTATCACGGTATCAGTGTATCTAATGCATTTGATGTTTACATTACCCAGGGAAATGAGGAAGCGGTTGCGGTAAGTGCGGCTGAAGTAAAACACCGGGAAAGAATAAAAGTGGAAGTGAAGGCTGGTATTCTTTATGTTGGCTATGACAGGGATGGAAAATCATGGAGCAGTGGCAACAAAAAATTAAAGGCATACATTTCTTTTAAACAAATTGATCTGCTAAAAGTAAGTGGAGCTTGTGATGTATTTATATCCGGAACCCTAAAAGCAGATGTGCTGAATATTGATCAATCGGGTGCCAGCGATGTAAGAGGGAAGCTGGATGTTAATAAACTTACTGTTGATCTGAGTGGTGCATCTGATATGATGGTGACAGGAACTGCTTCCCAGCTTTCAGTGGAAGCAAGTGGTGCCAGCGACTTTAAGGGCTATGATCTGGCGACTGATGTTTGTAATGCAAAAGCAAGCGGTGCCAGCGATATAAAAATAACTGTCAATAGAGAATTATCTGCACATGCAAGTGGAGCCAGCGATGTACGTTATAAAGGTAACGGACAAATTAAGGAAGTAAAAAGTAGCGGCTCCAGCAGTGTATCAAAAGGATAATAAAATTAGTTTTAGTATAGCCATTAACTACCGAAGCCGGAACATTGTTCCGGCTTTTTCGTTGAAAAATGTATAGGATTCAACTATGATTATTGTTTGGAAAGTAAGCCACATACGGCTACCTTTGCACCGCGAAGTAGAGCAGCGGTAGCTCGTTGGGCTCATAACCCAAAGGTCGGGAGTTCGATCCTCCCCTTCGCAACAAAGGAAATCCGCCTTAAGGCGGATTTTTAGTTATGTTTACAGTATATGTTTTGTATAGTGAATCTTTTAATAAGATTTATATTGGCTATACATCAAATATTGAGCAAAGAATAAAATCTCATAATGAACTGGCAACGAAAGGCTGGACAATAAAATTTCGGCCATGGAAGATTGTTCTTACAGAGTTTTTTGAAAGCAAACATGATGCGATGAAAAGAGAAAAGCAATTAAAAACTGCTGCAGGTAGAGACTGGATTTGGCAGTTTTTAAAAGATCTATAGCTCTTGGCTCATATCCGCCAAATGGCGGACGGGAGTTCGATCCTCCCCTTCGCAACAAAGGAAAGAGCCATCCGCCAGATGGCGGATGGCTCTTTCAATTTTCCGAAACAGTCGCACTTTCAACTGGCAAGGACTGACTACCTCCTCTCTTCTTGCTGCCCGAAGTGTGCATCTTCAGGTTTATAACTACATCAATGAAATCAGGTTTTGTAAACATATTTGGCAGGCCCAATGCAGGTAAAAGCACATTATTGAATGCGTTGATGGGAGAGAAGCTGGCTATCGTTTCACCCAAAGTGCAAACAACCCGCCATCGCATCAAAGGAATAATAACGGAAAAGGAATACCAGGTAGTATTTTCTGATACTCCCGGCATCATCGAGCCTAAATATAAACTGCATGAAAAAATGATGCAGGCAGTAAAAGGGGCATTGGAAGACGCAGATGTGGCCATGCTACTGGTAGATGTAAAAGAAAAATGGGAAGAATGTGATGCAATATTTACTGCATTGAAATTAAAAGTGCCTGCTGTGGTAGTGCTGAACAAGATTGATTTGGTAAGTGAAGCAACAATTAAAGAAGCGATTGATTTTTTTTCCACAAAACCGTATTGCAAAAAAATAATTACTATTTCTGCCTTATCAGGAATTAATAAAAAGAAACTGGTAAATGGGTTATTAGAATTTTTACCGGAAGGAGAACCTTTTTATGATGGGGATGATATTTCTGATCTGAATACGAAATTTTTTGTGAGTGAGCTGATACGGGAAAAGATTTATGAACTGGCACAGGACGAAATACCATATCACACCACCGTATTGGTAAGAGAATATAAAGAGAAAACAACACTGGTAAAAATAGTGGCCGATATCATCGTTCACCGGGAAACACAAAAAGCTATATTGATTGGCGATAAGGGTTCGATGATAAAACGAATAGGGTCAGAAGCAAGAAAGGATATAGAAGCATTTATACAACAGAAAATATTTTTAGAATTATTTGTAAAAGTGAAGCCTAAGTGGAGAGAGAATGAGATGCAGTTAAGGGAGTATGGTTATTAATAACCTGTCCCTAAAGGGAACTTAAGCTAAAAATGGATTATAAATTGCAAACCATTTGAAAGCAAAAAGAATAGTAACAATATTTAGTAATCCATTCCGGATTTTTGATTGTAATAAAGTGATTAAAATATTCGGAGTATAAAGCCCCTTTTGGGGTTTGGGGTATATGAGTTTTACAGTAGCAATAGTAGGAAGACCGAATGTAGGAAAGAGTACACTCTTTAACCGTTTGCTGGAGCAGCGAAAGGCAATCGTTGACGATATGAGTGGTGTAACCCGTGACCGTCAGTATGGTGTTACGGACTGGAACGGTAAAACCTATAACGTAATTGATACGGGCGGCTTTGTTTCAGGCAGCCAGGATGTATTTGAAAAAGAAATTGCCAAGCAGGTATTGATTGCATTGGAAGAAGCTAATGCCATCATCTTTATGGTGGATGCTACTACCGGGATGACTAATCTTGATGATTCAATGGCTTCTTTATTGCGACGGAGTGCCAAGCCGGTTTTTTTAACCGTAAATAAAGTTGATAGCAATGACCGGCTGATGGAAGCTTCTGAATTCTATAGCCTGGGGTTCGAACATATTTTCTTTATTGCAGCAGCAAGCGGAAGTGGCACTGGTGAATTATTAGATGCTGTGGCAGATTTGATAACCGAGGATGCATCTGAAGAAACAAAAGAGATAGATGCACTACCCAAGTTTGCTATTATTGGTCAGCCCAATACCGGAAAATCGTCTTTGCTCAATGCGTTAATTGGCCAGGAAAGAACTATTGTAAGTGATATTGCCGGTACAACAAGAGATTCCATACACACTCATTATAATCTTTTTCAGAAAGAATTTGTTTTAATTGATACAGCCGGTATCCGCCGGAAGGCTAAAGTGCATGAAGACCTGGAGTTTTATTCTGTTATCCGTGCCATTAAGGCGGTGGATGAAGCTGATGTTTGTTTATTGTTATTGGATGCAGAAAAAGGGATAGTGGCGCAGGATCTTAACATATTCAGCCTCGCAGTTAAAAAAGGGAAGGGTGTTGTTATACTGGTGAACAAATGGGATTTGATAGGGAAAGAAACAAATACAGCCAAAGAATATGAAGCTGAGTTGAAGAAAAAATTAGCACCCTTTAATGATGTGCCCATTTTATTTGTTTCAGCCAAAGAGAAAACAAGGATATTCAAAGCCATAGAAATAGCATTGGAAGTGTATGAGCACAGGCAGCAAAAAATACCTACTTCACAGTTGAATGACGTTATGCTGAAAGCTATTCAGTCGTATAACCCACCAGTAGTAAGAGGCAATGCTATAAAAATTAAATTCATTACCCAATTACCGACTGCTGTAACTTCTTTTGCGTTTTTCTGTAATTTTCCTGACGATATTAAAACCCCGTATAAAAACTACCTGGAAAACCAGCTACGGCAGAATTTTAACTTCAGCGGGGTTCCAATCAGGATTTTCTTTAGAAAAAAATAGAGAAACTTTAAGTGCAATCGTAGAACTACGATTCCTGTCATGTAATATTTCTTAGTAATTGCTTGCATAATCAAATTGTTGTAATTAATTTGGCATTCTATCTAACAAAGGGCCCATTGACCGTACCTGAAATCTATCCTTCCTGAAATCCCCTTTATCCTGCACTATCATTTTATAAGATGAATTTGCTGATGATTGTAACAGCTAATAAATCCGCTCAACTCCTTTTGAACAGCCAACAATAATTTGTAATCCCTAATCTGTTCAATATGAAACTTGTAATCATTCCCACATTGTTTTTCAGTTTTGCTACTTACGGACAAATAAGCAGCATTGATCTTTCCCATCATATTTCTGCTGGAAATAGCATGGTTCAGACACAGCCGTCTCCAGCAGTTACTGCTACAGCGGATATAAAAATTGACAAATCAAAAAAGTGGAAACTCGATGGCAACAAACGCATAACCGGGGCTTTGTTATTAACTGCTGGCCTTGCTAAAGGGTTTAACGAGGGATTGCAGTATAAGTACAATGGATTTGAAGAGATTTTCCCAAAAGCAAACGATCAATGGTTTTATCCCACTTTCAGTTATAATAATAAGTATAAAGATAATGACCCGACCAAAGGGCCTAAATTTCCGTTGTCAACTTCTGCATTGGTAATGTTTACCGACCAGTATCACCTGAATAATTTTATTCACCGGGCAGCCCTTACTGCGGCATTGATAATAAAAATTGGCGACGGTAAAAAACCATTCAAGCATTATGTGTATGATGTATTGTATTACACTGCCTGCTACCAGATAGGATTTCAGGCAATACACATGCCTATCGCTGCGAGAAATTTATAGGAAAAAACAGTCTATTTATTACTTTTTTTCTTGGTGGTTGTTTTTTTCACCATTGATATTTTTAATCGCTTTGCTTCTTCATTCCAGGCTGCTGCGGTTACTATCATTTCTCTTACC
>JAJAZO010000158.1 GCA_026785745.1 Chitinophagaceae bacterium
GGCATTGGCTGCTATCACTTCAAGTGCTGCAAAAATTATGGGTGCAGATAAGATAGGCAGTATTGTAGTAGGAAAAGATGCTAATATTATCATTAGCTCTGGCGATATTTTGGATATGAGGACTAATAATGTTACCGATGCTTTTATACAGGGGCGGAAAATAAACCTTGATGACAAACAAAAGCAATTGAACGAACGCTACGAAGAGAAGTATAACATTAAGCAGAAGAAAGGGTTTTAATGTAAAAAAGGAAAACTTTTAAAGCCGGTCATTTATGATGCCCGGCTTTTTTAAAGCTTATCAGTCCGGTGGTCATGATCATCCAATTCAATATGTTCGCCACAACTCGGGCAGCGGTGTGTTTTTTTAACCCTGTCTAATCTGAATTCTTCGAGGAAGCCGGCAGAAAGAATACCTGCGGGTAATGCAAAGAAGGCAACCCCGGTCAGCATTATTACTCCAGCCATTGCTTTTCCAAGTGCTGTCAACGGATACATATCACCATAGCCGGTTGTGGTGAGTGTTACCACAGCCCACCAAAGTGTAGCCGGTATGCTGGAAAACTGACTGGTTTTTTGATCAGGATAAAGATGTTCGGCAAAGTAAATTATACAAGATGAAATGATGATAAGAAAAATGACTAAAACAAAACTTACAGCAAGTTCACTTGCCCTTTTTCTAAAAACATTTGCAATCATATGTGCCGACTTTGTATAGGCGGTAAGGCGGAATAACCGGAACACCCGGGCCAATCGCAGCATTCTGATTTGCCGGAAATCAATACCCAATCCAAAAAAGATATGCAGAAAAAATGGCAGGATGGCAACAAGATCAATTAATGCCCCCCAGGATACCATGTATTTTAATCTGCCCCAAACGCTGTGTTTATATTTTTCTTCATGATTACTGCTCCATACCCTTAGTATATATTCAATGGTGAATATGATAACAGAAACCAGGTCGAAGTAATAGAAGAAATTCTTGTACCTGTTGTGTATAGAATCAACAGTTTCTATTATTACCGCAATCACATTCAGGATGATAAGTATAATAATGAAAACATTGATGACCTTATCCCAGTTTTTATCACCTACTATCTCAGGATGAAGCAACCCGTGAACCTTTTTTTTGGAAGCATGGTACATAAGGAAAGTTTTGGTAACCTGCTTTTTGGCTGGCAGCCTTAAAGTTAGAAAATAAAAATCCCCCTCGCCGTTTAAACGAGGGGGATTTACAAGAAAATTAAATAATTTATTATTTCATTGTTTCCATCATTTGCTGGGAAAGAGCCAGTGCCCAATCAGCCCATTTTTTTGCTTCGTCTGGTGTTGAAGCCAGTTTCATACCTATGCTTTGTGCTCTTGTTGACCAGTCTGTCATACTTTTGCTAAGCTCAGCCAATTTAGCAGGATCTTTCATTCCGACTCTGTATTCCGCCATAAAAGCATCGTAATCATTCGCAAATTTTTGTACTTCAGGATCTGAGAATGTAGGGACACCAGTAGCTGCTGTCGTAGTGGTTGTACCCTCAGTGGGAGTAGTAGTGGTAGTTTCTGCTGGTTTTACTTCCTCCTTCTTTTTGCTTTTGCAAGATGTCATTACACCAACAAGGGCCAACACGGCAAAAATTTTTTTCATGTTTTTTTGGTTTTAGGTTTTAAATAATGGAGTGCAAACCTATAATTTATTTTCAGATTGTACCCCGTTTTTTATCAAATGGTTACCCACAGTTAGCAAACGGCACTAAAAAAAGCGGCATTTACTACGTAATTACCGCTTTGAAATATCATAAACTGTTCAGGTTAAGCGTCTTTGCCGTGGCATTGCTTCCCTCGTTTCATCCGGGATGACAATTAACTATCCTTTCCATGACACTGTTTATACTTCTTACCACTGCCACAAGGACAAGGGTCGTTTCTGCCAACTTTTGGTACTACCTTAATGGCCTATTGTTAATGTGTAAGGGTAGTCTAAAATTAATGGCTCTCAAATTGTTCTTTTGTAATTCCGGATTGCCTGATGATTGACTGCAAGGTGCCAATTCTTATTTCTGAATGATTTGGCACGGGTACTGTGATGGTGTTATTGTTAACCCTTTTTTGCATAATTATATGGCTTCCTTTCTGGCGCACCTGTTCAAATCCATTTTCAGAAAGGATTTGACATACTTCTTTTCCTGAAAGGATTTTAAGCTTGCCCAACTGCTATTTGCATATTTGTGATGAAAATATCGGCTTTCAGCCTGTACTCAATTTCATCGTTTGAAGCATGCTCAAAAAATAATTCAATGGCTTCATGCAGGTTCACTTTGGCTTCTTCTACAGTATCTCCCTGGCTCGCAATGTCTAATTCGGGGCATAAAGCGACATACCCGTCATCTTGCTTTTCTATGATTGCAGTAAAGTTTTTAATGCTTTTCATTACAGATTTTTAATGCACTGATTATTAAAATACATACAAGATAAAGGTAATTAATTTTTACTTTTTTTAATCGTTTGACTATACATCCTTTCCGTGACACTGCTTATACTTTTTACCACTGCCACAAGGGCAAGGGTCGTTTCTGCCAACTTTTGGCCCCACCTTAATTGGTTCTTGTTTTATAGCAACATCTTCTCCACCCTGATCAAACTTATCCCGTTCATTAGCGGCATAATCCTGGCCTGCTGCGTCCACTTCATCTTTATTGGCCCGCATCTTACTCATATCTGTTTTTTGCTGGCGGCCTTCTTTTAATGGTGCAGTTTCCTGCTGAATAGGTATAGTGGCATGCGAAAGGAAGGAAACTATATCCTTGTTCACATCGTTGTTCATATTGCTGAACTGGTTGTAGGCTTCCATCTTGTAAATAACCAATGGATCTTTTTGTTCCAGGTAAGCTGTCTGCACACTTTGTTTTAAATCATCCATTGCCCGCAGATGCTCTTTCCATGCATCATCAATTACGGCAAGAGTGATTGTTTTTTCCAACGCATTGGTCAGTTCTGCTCCGCTTGTGCTGAGTGTTTTATCAAGGTTGGTCAGCACATTCAGTGCCTTGCGGCCATCACTGAAAGGCACCACTACGTTTTCAATATGCACACCCTGCGATTGCCGGATATTTTTGAAAACAGGTATTGCTTGTTTCTGCAATTCTACTTTGTGTGTATTATATCTTTCAGAAGCTTCTATATAAAGGCGGTCAATCAATCCATTTATTTCACCTCTTTTAAAATCATCTTCCTCCATTTTTGTGTCGAGGCCAAAGTTGACAATACAGGCCATTTTAAATCCTTCAAAATCTTCCTGTTCCCGGAAAGAGTCTATCAGGCTGCCGGCAACGGCAGAAAAAGACGTATCAATATCCAATGCAAGGCGTTCGCCAAACAGGGCATGGTTTCTTTTTTCATACACCGCATTCCGCTGTTTATTCATCACATCATCATACTCCAATAATCTTTTACGGATACCAAAATTGTTTTCTTCCACTTTCTTTTGTGCCCGTTGAATACTATTACTGATCATGCTGTGCTGTATCACATCACCTTCTTTATATCCCAGCCTGTCCATCAGCGATGCAATTTTTTCGCTACCAAACATTCTCATCAGGTCATCTTCCAATGAAACATAGAATTGAGAAGAACCCGGATCACCCTGGCGACCGGCACGGCCACGCAACTGTCTGTCCACCCGGCGGCTTTCATGTCTTTCTGTACCAATAATGGCAAGACCGCCGGCATCTTTTACTCCCGGCCCAAGTTTTATATCCGTACCACGACCTGCCATGTTGGTGGCAATAGTAACAGCACCCGGTAAACCGGCTTCGGCAACTACCTGTGCTTCTTTAGCATGTTGTTTTGCGTTCA
>JAJAZO010000159.1 GCA_026785745.1 Chitinophagaceae bacterium
ATATTTCGGCGTCCACACAATATGATAGTCGCATTTGTAAACAACATGTGAAAGCTTTTTATATTTACCAGCCATAACGAACAGTAAGACCCTAAAGATAAGGCTTAGCCATCAGGACATTACCACCGCCAAAGGCGGTGGTTTTTTAAGGAGAAATCAATTTTGCCGCCTCTCCAATTATTTCAAATGCCCTCACTACAGCATACACACTCTTTCTTTCATTAATAAACTCTTCAAAAGTAGAATTACCAACAAATTGAAAAATAGCCTCGGCATTTTCAATAATATCTTCAATCAATAGTTTGGATTCTCTTTTAGGCATAAATCAAATCTGGTTCTACGTACACAAAATATTTTGGCCTTATCGCACCACGGCTTACAACCTGTACTTTTATTCCGGGAAATAATTCTTCAAGGTTTCGATATGTGTTTACATAGTCTTTGAAATTGGGAATAGCCATTTTAACCATTATATCTATATCGCTATTTTTGGTCTGCTCATCCCGTGAATAACTGCCAAATAATGCCAAATCCTTGAGATTATATTTTTCCTGAAGCCGGGGCTTTATTTCACGAAGTCTTTGTAATATTATTTCTTTTGAAAGCACAGTATGTTTTTTCAATCTGCAATTTAATTTATTCCGCTGGTTTCCCCCATTTATCCTTAGGCTCAAAATATTCCCACAACATTTTTGAAATTTTTCTCGTCAGTATCCATGCCTCATTAGTATCTCCCCAACTGACATCTTTATTGTTTTTGGTAAAAATGGAAAAAATATAGGGGTTATGAACAGCATTCACAATCATGATCTCACTTCTTGATGCGTTGACTGCGCCATTCTTACTATAAACCTCAATATATGGCGGTATTTGGGATAAGGCTTCCACATCCCAAAAGTTGCGGCCGAGCACCCGCTGCATTCTTTCGCTGGCGGATGGAGAAATTACCTGGTTTTGATAAATCATTTCAAACAGCTTCGCCATTTCAGCCGGTGTGGTTTGCCCCCAGCCATATTGGGTTCTTTTGTTTTCCCTGCCGGGTGTTCTGGAGTTAACTTTTGTGCTTTTTAATCCCATGCTGTCTAATATTTCATTGATTCTTGTGCCACTGCCCGCAAGGCTTTGTAACCAGAGGCTTGCAGTGTTGTCACTGGTAGTCAGCATCAGCATCATTACTTTTTTCAATGCTATTTTTTCATTGCTCTTAAAGGAACCAAGAATATCTTCTCCTTCATAGAGCAATGAATCTTTATAGATAATTTCCTCGTCATACTTCAATTCGCCTTTTTGTATTTTATCCATGATGCCCAGCAGTATTGGCACTTTTACAATGCTGGCCGTTGGGAAAATAGTGTCCGCATTAATGGCAACTGTTTTGCCCGTTCTTAAATTTTTTACATAGACGCCAATGTCGCCATTGTAGCCGCTTACCGCTTCCTTCAGCTTTGTTTCTAATTTCTTAACGGTTTTTTGTGCAATGGTAAAAAGGGGAAGGATAAAAACAATGGGTATAAATATTTTTTTCATGCTGCGTAGTTAGTTAGCCACGAATTACTCTTATATCACTAATGAATACAATCTGTGGCTAAGTATATTTTTCTTATTCGTGGCTTCTTTCTATTTCATATTCATATAATCAAATACCAGATCACAAAAAGCTTTAATGCCCGTTTTCATGCCACTATCATCCACATAAAAATCTGCAGTATGGTGAGGCGGTGCTTTTGCCGGGTCTTTCCCTTTGGGCATTCCGCCGAGGTAAAAGAAAAAAGCTGGTGCTTTTGTTCCATAATATGAAAAGTCTTCGGCCCCGGTTACCCAACTTCTTTCTTTTACATTGCTTGCCCCCGCTGCCGATTCCAGTGAGGGAATCATTTTTTTTACCAATTCCGGAGTGTTGTAGGTCACCAATGTTTTTGTATCAAAAGAAACTTCAGCAACGGCCCCCGAAGCTTCTGCAATTTTTGTAGCCGTCCATTTTATTCTTTGGTGAACTTCTTTTTGCATATCGCTGTCAAGTGTCCGTATTGTTCCGTCTAATTGACACTCTTCGGGAATAATATTTTGTCTCACTCCTCCATGTATTTTACCTACCGTTATTACCACCGGGGCTTTGGTCAGGTCCATCTGGCGGCTTACTATGTTTTGTAACCCGTCAATAATCTGTGCTGAAATTTGTATCGGATCAATTCCTTTCCAGGGTTGTGAACCATGACTACCCTTGCCTTTTACTTTTATGGAAAACCAATCTGCCGCCGCCATAAAAGCCCCTGGTTTATATTCAATCTTTCCTACTTCTATATCTGATTCTATATGCAAACCAAATATAACATCCACCTTCGGGTTTTCCATCACTCCTTCTTTTACCATCAAAGCGGCTCCACCTTCTTCACCTTCTGGCGGGCCTTCTTCGGCTGGCTGAAAAATAAATTTTATAGTTCCCTTGATTTCGCTTTTCATTCCTGAAAGTATTTCGGCCACACTCATTAACATAGCTGTATGTGTGTCGTGACCACAGGCGTGCATCACCCCCACCTCCTGTCCGTTGTATGTTGCCTTTTGTTTAGAAGCAAACGGAATATTCACTCTTTCAGTCACTGGCAGTCCATCAATATCAGCCCTGAGAGCAATACAAGGACCCGGTTTTGCTCCTTTCAGAATTCCCACCACTCCTGTTATAGCAACACCTTCTTTTACATCAAACCCCAATTTTTTTAAATGCCCGGCAATGATTTTTGAGGTTC
>JAJAZO010000160.1 GCA_026785745.1 Chitinophagaceae bacterium
ATTCCTTTAACTGTTCTTTTCTGCTCTGCAAATACGGCCAATACCCGACGGCCATTCATAAAACTTTCTTCAATTTCGGCAAGGTGCCCCTGCTTATTCAGCTTAGCCACTATTTTATCAAAGAGTCTCCGCAATTCATTTCGTTTCCGGTAGAGGTTCATCCGGATATTTTTCAAATCCTCCGATGCATTGTCTTTTACCTGCCCATAATCGTCCAGCACATCATTTATCATTTCAGCAATTACTTTTTCATAGTATGTGTTGCTGATAACTTTTGCCAATGCTTCGTAAGCCTGCCTTCTTTCATTATCAAACCAGCGGAATATTTTTTCAATACTCTCTGATAGTTTCCTCAATTGCTGTAATTCTTCTCCATTCAACACAGCACCGGGAATGGACAGAAGTTTTAATTCTTTTGAAAGATTAAGAATATAATCGTTGGGGAAATAAATATTGTTGGTTACCAATTGCCGGTATTCATGACTTTGCTTCAATTCCGTTTCCACAAACTCTTTCCGTGTATGAATTCGTAGTTCCTGTGCCTTTGTACGGGCATGCTCGGTCTGGCAATAATTTGCCAGCAGTTCTTTTACCTTGTTAAATTCAAGTTGTATGTAGGCTGATTCGGGAAAAAGTTTCATAATAGGGACATACTACTTATCTCTCCTGTATTTTCTTTTGGGATTCCGACTTGTATGAAATAATGAAGAAACAAAGATTCTCTCCAACATTTTATTAATGCGATAAACTATAACATAAGGGAACCCACCAACCGGAGCTTCTCTGTATAAACCCATTCTTTTTGGATATTTTTCAAGATTATTCATTATTTCCCGAATCTTTCCTTCAACAACAATTTCAAACCTGTATCCAAGTCCTTTTACTTTTTTTTCATACCACAAAAAGGATTCCCGGTACTCCTTATCAGCTTCAGGATGGAAAATAACGGTATAAATCATTTCATCTTTTGGGTTTTCAAGGACTTTCTTGCTCTTTTTTTAACCTCGGTCCAACTAAACCCTTTCACACTCCCGTTTTCAAGTTCTGCGGTTCTTCCATCCATTTCCGTAATAAAATTTTTATCATTCCAACGGTCATATTCTTCTTTTTCTACTGCAAATGTTTTTATTACTCCAAGAACAGCCTGTTTTTGGACAGCACTGAGTTGAGGTAAATAACCAGCAATTTCCTTATCTATAGTATTTATTGTTCCCATAAAATCATTTTTACAAAATTAATTCTTTTTCTCTTTAACCTGCAACTCTTCCGAAAAGGTCTTTCCGTCTTTTTCACGGCTAAATTCATACTTATCCGTTGATTGCAATACAATTTCCGCTGTTGTATAAACTTTGCAGCCCGGCATCAGGTGTCCGCCAATTGTTTTACCTGTACTGTCGCTGATGCTGATATGAAGATGCGAACCATTGATACTAATTGTTCCCACAAGACTTACAATCTCGAAATGGCCGCTTCCTTTACTAGCTTCTGGTTGATTGGCAAACCGGATAGTATAATCAGTCAGGCTGCCAACACAAGTGGCTACCCAACCGGCTTTAATGGCCCTTTCTTTAATTACTTTTTCAATGCCTTCTTTAAGGTCTTCACCGGGCTTCAGGCGAAAAGCATACGTAGTTGCATCTTTCATACTTTTGATTGACAGCCTGAAATAATCAGGTTTGTTAAAATAACAGTAAGAAACTTCATTCCTCATCTCTTTTAATGAACTGTTCGTAAATAGTTTTGTTATCCATTATTGGTAAGCCCAACAGCGTTCAATTGGCGGTACAGTGTTAATGAATGGGTAAAAAACCAATCAATGTCATGCAACTTACAAAACCAGGCCTTGCGATAACCCTAAATTGCACGAAATTTACCATGAAGAAAATAAAACCTCTTATTATGAAAACAACGCTGACCTCAGCAATTATTGGATTGACGACCCTGCTTTCCTGTGCACAAAAATCACCCACTTCTACAACTAAGATAAATATGGATAATATGGAATCAAAAAATGAACAAGCCCTGCCTGGTGTGGAAACCGCCACTTTTGCCAACGGATGTTTCTGGTGTACCGAGGCAGTTTTTGAAGAACTGAATGGTGTTATCAGTGCTACTTCAGGTTATACAGGTGGCAAAACTGAAAATCCAAATTACAAAGAAATTTGTACCGGCGAAACTGGTCATGCGGAAGCATTGCAGATTCTATTTGATCCGGCTAAAATTACCTTTGATGAACTACTGGAAGTCTTTTGGGAAACACATGACCCTACCACACTCAATCGCCAGGGTGCTGATGTTGGTACCCAATACCGGAGTGGGGTTTTCTATCACAACCCGGAACAAAAAGAAAAAGCAGAAAAATATAAAGTGAAGTTGAATAAAAGCGGTGCTTTTGACAAACCAATTGTTACAGAGATAACGGCTGCCAGTAAATTTTATCCGGCCGAAGATTATCACCAGCAATATTTTGAGAATAATGAAAATTCAAACCCTTACTGTAAGATTGTGATACGACCCAAATTAGATAAATTCAGAAAAGTGTTTAAGGATAAGCTCCGTCATTAACAAAAATGTCCTTTTTTAAAAGGGACATTTTGTTAAACTGATATACTATTCTGCTATTGGAGGATGACTTTTGTGCTGCTTCTTTCTTCAGGTGTTTCTATTGTTACGATAGCAAAGGACTGAGTCGAATTCAATGTTCCGGGGCTTACGCTGTTCAACCCGGTATTAAGTTTTACCTTTTTAGAGAAAACTATTTTACCCGACATATCAAACATATTGATAGTAGCTTCAGTAGTTTTAACAGCGGAAATATTCAGCACCGGGTTATCTATCCTTACCAATGTATTCTGTAATTCCAAAGATTTTACCAAAGCCCCCGTTTTAACCATCAAAACGCTGCTCAACTCCTGTATAAAATGCGTAGTGTTCAATAGTCTGATACGATAATAACTAATAGTCCCGGACGAATAATTATCAATAAATGAAAAAGGAAATTCTGCAGTTGAATTATTCAAAATTGATAATTCCTGTACAGGCGAAAAAGTTGTTCCATCGCTTCCTTTTTCAACAACAATTTTATCATAGGTGTGGCTTGCAGACAGAAGCCCCTTCAACTCAACTCGATTTGCTTTATGTGTACAACTAAAATTTAGCATCGTTCTGTTGGGGAAAAACCGGTAGTTGCTGAAATTTTGAGAAGTAACCCGGGTGTTTAAAAAAAGTTGCAAAAAAGCAAATAGTATTGCATGGGCAAAAAAACGTTTCATAAGTACGGTAATTTATGTTTCTAATAGGGTTGAAAAACGGCCAGACAAAGAAGATTGAATTCAATACTTCTGGGAATCCTTTGGGCATTGCCAGATTTTTTACGATAAATCAAATGTAATATCTACTTCGGAAAGATGCAATAGGGTACGTATATTTTCTATCAAAAAATGTATTAGGAAAAATACGATTTGAGTTTAAAAACGACAGTTCTGTCCTATAAAATTTTTACCCTGCGGAGCTCCAACAAGTTTAAAGCGTTGGGTGGAAAGTTCTTTACATTCGGTTGTACCAGCCTTACTACTTTATCATACCATAACGGCACCACCGGCGCATCATCAATCATAATCTGGTCGGCCTGCTGGTAAAGTTTATAGCGGAGTGAATCATTATCTTCTTTAATTGCTTTTTCAAAGGCTTCGTCAAAGGCTGCACTCCTGTATCTAGTATAGTTGGGTGGTGCCGGATTTTTAGAATAAAAAACAGATAAATAGTTTTCTGCATCAGGATAGTCGGCAATCCAGCTTGCCCGAAAAAATGCTGCGGTGGAACTGGATGTCATGGTTAACAGTAATGCTTTTTGCACTACTTCCACCTGTACTGGTATGCCAGACTCTTCTAATTGTTTGGCGATAAAGTTTGCCATGTCTGCATAAATAGCGATGGTAAGCAATTTTATTTTGGGCAACCCCTTGCCATCAGGATAACCGGCTTCTGCCAATAATTGTTTCGCTTTAGCAGGATTATAATGATACCCTTTCACTACGGATGAATCAAAAGATGGTAATCCCATTGGAACAAACCCAGATTCAGCAGGAGTGCCTAATGAATTTCGGAGATACAAAACCATTTTCCGGCGGTCAAAGCCATAATTGACGGCTTGTCGTATTTTCTTCGACCGCATAGGCGAGTTCTTAACTAAATCATTTGTTGAATCAACCAATATGCCGAGGTATTCGATATTGAGATAAGGATTTACCTGCAACTCTATTTTATTCTCCCAATCTTTCCTAAGCGTTCCTTTCTTTGTTAGTATTTCATCTTTAAATGAAGATTCAATGTCATTGATAAATTCCAGTTGCTTTTGCCGGAACAATAAAAATTCTGTTGCCTTGCTGTCATAAAAAGAAACTTTTACTCCATCTACATAAGGC
>JAJAZO010000161.1 GCA_026785745.1 Chitinophagaceae bacterium
CTTAGCTCAGTTGGTTAGAGCATCTGACTGTTAATCAGAGGGTCGTAGGTTCAAGTCCTACAGCAGGAGCAAGCCGCGGAGAAATCCACGGCTTTTCTATTTGTAAGGAGTATTTCAAACCTTTTCACTTCGACAACCGATTTTCTACCTTTAGCAGTATATTTAAATAACAATGAAAAAAATGAAACTACTACTTCTATTCTTGCTGACTACGGCTTGTACGGTCAGCATCTCAGGCCAGGGTATTGTTTACGAAAATCGCAACAATATCCCAAAGGCTGATATGTGTAAATCTTCAGAGGTTTATATAAAAAAGAAAGTAAAAGCACAGTTAGCCAATTACTATACAGATTATCCCCTTATCTCTGTTGACTTTAGCTCCTTCAAGGGACAAAATGGTTATGATGATAAAGAAACCCCCGGTAAGATTGTTTATCCCTTCAAGATAGAAATGCTTGTTTATTTAAAACGCAAGATTGTAAAGGAAGGGAAGGAACTGACCGAACTCTGTACCTGGAAGTATGACAGCATATATGAATATGCCACTATGCCGGGAAAGAAATGTGAGTTTCGCATAGTTCCTTCTTCGCAAAAAACGATGATTAAACGCCAGGAGTACTGACCAGCATTATAAAAGAAATCGGTTGGAACTTGTGTCTATGAAGTATTTAGAATATTCAGAAGAGCCCGACTTTAAATTATGAAACCTATTACAGCTTTCCATAGTAAGGGTAGCTGAAAAGCCCCGAAATATTTCGAAGTTTTTTGTTTAATAATTGGTTGTACCTTACTCCAAAAGAAAAACTATGCGACTACTACTTTTCATCATTCCGGTAATGCTGATAGCAGCTTGTAACAATTCTTCCGATAAAAAAGCTGAAACAAAAGATACAGCGAAACAGGAAGTACAGGTAACGCAGCCCCCGGCAGGTACGGATACTCTTTTTTATGGGTTTGGTGGAAATCCATTTTGGGCGGTGTATGTAATTAATAACAACAAGATATTTTTTGTTTCTGGTGGGGAACTCCCGGATGTGGAAGTGCCCTATGTTGCCTCCACCACAACCGACAGCAATACCACAAACTATAGCTCCATCAGTGGAAAAGACACAATCAATTTAACAATCGTTAAAAAAGATTGTACGACTATGATGAGTAAAGAAATACATCCCTACCAGGTTACATTGAAAGTAAACAAAGGCAAATACACCGGCTGCGGAATAATGGGTGTAAAAGGCAGTGTCTCCGATTTGTAAGACTTGTTTATGAAGAGGAATCTGAAAAAGAAGGTTTAAAACGATCTCCTTTTTCATCACTATATTATCAGGGCTATGCTACCAACATAAAAGTCATCATTCAAACCCTCTTAACTCTTCTATATTCCGCTGCAACCAGTTTGTCGTTGGATAATGAGCATGCCGGTTGATTGTATGAATAGCATAAGCTTGTCTGGACTTACTACTTGTATTAGGCAAGCTATAATGTGGTAACAGACCGTTCAATACGATGCAGGTTCCTTTCTTAACTTCCAGCGGTATCATACCTTCCATGGAGATTGGTTCATTGTCAAGTATGAAGAGTTCAGTTCCGCCTTCTTCTTTTATACGGAACCAGGAACGTAATGCTGTGCGGTGTCCGCCGGGCATTGCCCACATACAGCCGTTTTCTTTAGTAGTATCTTCCAGTGCAAACCAGAACCCGATGCAGGATTCCGGTTCGGTGTAAAGAAAACTGGAATCCTGATGCACATCTACCACACCGCCAATCTTCGCATGTTTGAGTATATACATGCTTTGAATGATCAAAGAATTACTGAGACCAAGTTCGGCTACCAACTTCTTCATTTGTGGTGAACGGGAAAAAGAATTGAAAACGGGGTCAAGGTCATGCAGGGCATGACCAATCTTATTAAGTGAATGAAATAAATCATTTTTCAATTTGCCGGAATTATCAAATGCATCTTTCTCGAAAAAGAAAGAAATGCGGTCACCTGAATTAAGAAAATAATCATCGGTGGTTTTTGCCTGATCCGTTGTTTGAAAAACAGAGGGATGACATTCGAAGTTATAACTACCAGACAATTCCCGGGCTTGTCTTATCAGTTCATCACATTCCGTTGATGTATTGAAACCTTCAAGAATAAGAAACCCATCTGACTGAAATTGCTGCAACCTGTTTTTCATACTGTTAAGATAATGCTCCGGATGATTTTTTCAATAAAATACAATGTTAAGCAGCTTCGTATTACTTTTAATGCCGTTATGGATACTTTACTTATCGTTATTGTTGTACTGGCAGTGCTGGTCTTAATTATTGGCCTGGTTTTGAAATCTGCAAAAAAGAAACCATTAATAGTACAGCCCATTCCGGAAAGCTTCCGGCAACTGCTGGCAGAGCAGGTTGTGTTTTACAAGCAACTTAGCCCGGACAAAAAACAAGAGTTTGAGAAAAGGGTACAGTTGTTTCTGGCACAGGTACGAATAACCGGTGTCAAGACAACTGTTGAAGACATGGACAAGGTATTCATTGCTTCCAGTGCTGTTATTCCTATTTTTTCTTTCCCCGGCTGGGAATATGTGAACCTTCATGAAATATTGCTGTATCCTGATTCTTTTAATCATGATTTTGAACAAAAAGGAAATGACCGAAATGTGCTGGGCATGGTAGGCAATGGTGCTTATAACCATGTAATGATTCTTTCGCAACATGAATTACGACAGGCTTTTATCAATAAAACAGGTAAAAGCAATACAGCTCTTCATGAATTTGTACACCTGGTTGATAAAACGGATGGCTCGGTGGACGGGATACCGGAATTTATTTTGCAGCAGCAATATATTCTTCCCTGGTTACAGCTAATGCATAAGGAAATAAAAGAGATATTGGAAGATAAATCAGATATCAACCCTTATGGTGCTACTAATGAAGCCGAATTTTTCGCTGTTGTAGCTGAATATTTTTTTGAACGGCCTGAGCTACTGCAGCAAAAACATCCGGAGTTATATCAACTGCTGTCAACCATATTCAAACAACAACCCGCAAAACCAGCAGCTTCGTAATAATCTTTATCAACTTTTTCGTCCTATTCTTGTTATAGTAATAAATAATCTGTCCGTATGCAATGGTCCACATTAACATCAGAAGAACAATTAGCAGCCTTACTGGAAAAATCATTTAATAAACCACAGGTTATTTTTAAACACTCCACCCGTTGCTCAGTAAGTAGTGTCATTAAAGCAAGATTAGAAGCAGGTACTCTACCGGAGCATATTGATTTTCATTATCTCGACTTGCTGGCACATCGTTCCTTATCCAATAAAATAGCGGAAGACCTGAATGTGTATCATGAATCACCACAAGTGCTGCTGTTACAAAATGGTGAATGTGTATTTGATGAAAGCCATCTCGTCATCCGTATGCAGGATATTCTGACTGAAGTGGTGTAATCTTTCTCCTGTTTCATTAATCATCAATCATTGTTATGCCATAATTGCATAGAAAAATGGCACGGCATCATTTTTAGGCTATACTGTTGTTATCATAAACTACATAGCACTAAAGCGAAGTAGTATTTTATTTTTTAAATTCTAAATGTAACAACATGCACTACAATCAGTCATGCGGACACCGTCAAAACGTTATGGGGTCTGAAGCCGCAAAAGGCAACGCTTACGCAAACCATGCTGCCGGACAGGCAGGCAGAAACCGACAACTGTTTATCCGCTCTATGCAACGGGCACCGGTAAACATTTACAAGACAGACAACAGTTTTGAAATGCTGGTGTTTGCTCCCGGCCGAATCAAAGAACATTTTCAGTTGGATGTAAATGGAAATGAATTGACGGTTTCTTATTCTCCACCAGAAGGTTTTCCCCGACCTGAATGGGTTTTAAGGGAATACAGC
>JAJAZO010000162.1 GCA_026785745.1 Chitinophagaceae bacterium
AAATAGTTGAGGTATAATGAAAGTTTGATTTTGAAATTAGACATCCGGCAATCGTTTGATGATAAATAAGGAAGATGCTATCCGGAATAATAGAACTCCGGTTTGTATTGCTTGAAAATAAGCCAACTAAAAACTATAGACAAGCAGAAAATAAACTACAACGTTTGCGGTGTAAAAAACATTATCAGCAGGGGTGTATACAGGTGTTTTGGGAAGGGGAATTCTATTTTACAATGAGCCGCCTTCTACCAATATTGATTCAAGAAAGACTTCCTTTGGTTCCTTATTATCCTTCAGGCTGGAGAGCATTTGGGTAAATGCCAGCTTACCAAGTTTATGTCCGCTTGTTTCTACATACGTAATCTTTGGGTCGTACATGGTAGGCATCAGGCCGTTGCTGATACCAATAATGGCAATTTCCTCTGGTACTTTTAATTTCAATTCATGAACAGCATACATCACTCCGATTAATATCATGTCACCCATGCAAAAAATTACATCAGGCGGTTGCTTAGCTTTTAAGGCTACGAGAGCTACTCTTTTTGACTCAGTAATATTTTCAGGATAATCAATTGCAAGTATTGTTTCTGGCGAATTCTTTTCAAAAGTTTCTTTAAAGGAAGCACATCTTTTTGCAGTTATACTCAGGTGTGGGTGGCCAAACAATCCCAGTACATTTTTTTTCTTTTTTTTGATAATGGCTTCTGCCGCCATTCTTGCAGCAATTTCATCAGCGAGGCACACCCGGTTGTAACTTTTGTTTTCAGGCACCCGGTCAAAAAATACAACGGGTATTTCTAGGTCTTCCAGTTTTTTAAAATATCTCAGGTCTACTGTTTCTATGGAAATAGAAGCAAACAGACCCATCACCATATTTTTCCGGAACAGGTGCAGGTTAGCTATTTCTAATTGTTCCCTGTCTCTTGATTGCATTATCATAACCGAGTAGCCATTCAATCTTGCGTTTTCTTCTACTGCAGCGATAAATGAGTCATAAAAAAAGTTATCAATAGATGGTACCAGGATGCCAAGCAGGTTACTCTGCCGGGTACGCAACTGCACGGCATAATTATTGGGCTCATACTCCAATGTGGTTGCCAGTTCTTTTACTTTCTTTTTTGTGTTTTCGGAAATATCGGGATGGTCTTTCAATGCACGGGAAACAGTGGATATGCTGATACCAAGAACTTCTGAAAGTTTCTTCAGGGTGCTGTGTTGCATCGTTAGTAGTTAAGCAGTTAGTTTAGCCGACATCTAAAGGTAATTTTTTTATGTATCAACCTGTAAATAAAAAAAGTGTCATAAAATTCATGACACTTTTAAAATACCGGATAATTTTTAATAATTATTCTGCACCATCAGTCCTTGCCCTTGCAATAGCATAGGCACCTACTTTATTGCCCGTCTCCAATCCTTTTTCACAATCGCTGCGGTAGTGAATGGCTCCATACAAACGGGATAGCGATGCTTCTTTTGCCATAGCAGTATAGTCAGCCACTCTTGCGGGAGTAATATGACCTAATATGGTAGCAGCTGCTGCACTAAAAGTTGAATGACCGGAAATATATGCTGGAAAATTTGGCAGCCCGGTTATTGTTTTTATTCTTGGGTCCATTTGCGATGGCCTTGGATTGAAGTAAAAAGACTTTGCATCCCAACAACTAATCGCAGCATCCATCAAAGACATATTCAATAAACCAAGATTTCTTGCCCATCTTACTTCGCTAAAATTTTGTTTTACAAAATCTTCGCAGGCAACAGCATTCCAGTGGCCGGGTGGTGTATAGGTGCTTACACCATCTGCCCAGAAATGTGCAATTCTTATTTGTTCCCTTGTTGGTTTTATACTGTAGTTATAAATTTCTGCCAGCTCATCTTTGAATTGCTGAGAAGAAGTAGAAGGAGGTGCTGCAGGACGAATAGTTGTTACCATGGTTAATGAATCAAACAACCATGGGTTTACTTTTCCAAATGCAGGCAACATGGGTGGACGTTTAGGCGATTCCTGGCTTATCCATGGAATTTCCCCTCTTATAATACAATCTGTTTCTAATTGTGTCCATAAAGTTTGATTGCCTGCGGTAGCCCCTGCTCTGTCGCCCTTTGCTCTTGTTACAAATTTTTGTGCAATAGATTTTCCTAATGCTTCACCTGCTTCCAGTTCGCTGCGAACATTGGCTCCGGCAATAAGTCTTGCTCTTTTATGCTCTTCAGCTTTTTGTTGAATGAACTGCTGGTCGCCGGGAAATAATAATTTTAATATTTCTACCGTTGCACCTTCTACTACTGCATCTTCTGATGGATAAGAAGGCAGGTCAGATGTTGGAATCAGGCAATTTACGGTGGCATCTACTGTATAAGGGGCGGCCCTGTTATACAATTTTTTATAATACCATGCAGCTACCAATGCGTCATATTGTGCTGTAGCTACATAAGCATAAGCCCTTGCAGCATAAGGTGGATTGGCAAAAGGAAATAGCGGATAGGCCAATGGATTGGCAGCACTGGGAAAAGGATAAGTGCCATCGGGGTTATTAACCGGCGGAACATTATGTTTTGCCACCAGTTCTCTCATTATTTCATTCCATCTTAATACAGCCCCGGCACTCCAATACTTTACTGCATTTTTTTCTGCGGAAGTCATATTGGCCTGAAAACTTTTTATTTCATTTATCTGTAAAATGTAAGCAGGAGAAGTAGTAGCAATAGGAGCAGCTACAGGAAACTCTGTTGGTCCTGTTAATAAAATAGGTCTCCATATCCCTGCATTAATATCAAGCGATGCTGGCTGCAGTGCAGAAAACTCCATATTGCGGTCGATAATATCTTTTGAGCAAGAGCTTATAAGTACAAAAGCCAACAGTGTATGAAGTAAATATCTTTTTTTCATGACGTTATTTTTCAGATGTTGAAGAACCCTTTTTTTCTTTTTTTGAAAAATCAATTACATAGAACAGGCCGCCACCAAAACTTGTTGCCTTTCCCATATTTCTTCCGGCTACTGTAGTAAACACATTGCCAACCACAGAAAGCTGTGGCATAAAGGGCATCGGGTATTTACCATTAAAACCAATTCTTGTAGCATTCATTTTGTTACTTGGAAAAGGCATATTGTTGCGGGTCATATCAAAACCGCCCAGCGTTGTCCAGTTGTCTAACACTAATTCAGCATAAGCTCCTTTATTGCGGTAGCCAGCTCTTACATTGAAAGAGGCGGCATCCGGCATTTCTACTTCATTGCTGTAATGCATTTCTGTGGTGTAATAGGCAGTGCGGTCAATTTCAATATTGCTTCTGCGGATATAGGCGCCGGAAACAGTAGCAAATAAAGAACCTCTTTGGTAATCAACCATACCTCTTACAGAAATATTTTTACTTTCCAATCCGATTGACATGGGTAAGAAATCCGATGTATAATCAGAGGCGGGTAAGGAATAACCACCGATGGCAAATAAGGATAAACGACCCTGGCCAATTTTTTTACTGTAAGCTTTCCATTTTATCCAGAGAGAAAGGTCTTGTATCCCTTTCATTCCTTTTAATTGTCCGGCTGATGCTTTTGTTTTTACATAAGGCAAACCAAACAGCACATTTAATTTATTGGTGATGCCATAGTTGCCCATAATGTTGTACATGGTAGTGGATACAGTTCCAAGATTTGCATTGTCTCTTTTCAGTGTTCCTTCCCAATAGTTTTTCCAGCTACTGTGACCATACATAGGGCCAACACAGAAAGCACCTCTCTCCATCATCACTCCGTCAATATCTGTTTGTGCTTTGACAGGGTTTATCAGCAACAACAAAAACAAACCGGTGATTATTTTTTTTAAAAGATGCTTCATTTAAATTGATTTTTTATTTTTTAAGTTTTATACGTTGTACAATAAACTCACCAAGCCTTCTTCCGGCTTCATTGCCATGTTCGATATCGAAGCGGTAGTGGATACCGCCGTATAACCTTGACATGGCTGCTTCTTTGGCCGCTAAACGAAATGACTTTATTTCCCGGCTTTTAATACCAAACTCTAATGATGATGTATCTGTAAATGTTAGTTTATCGCCAAACCAATACGTCATTACTTCAGCAGCCGCAGCAGATATAGTAGCATGGCCGCTGGTGTGTGATGGGAATGGCGGTGTTTGTATATAAGGCTGCCAGTCAGAAGCCACATATTTATTAATCACCGTTTCAGGACGAACACAATTGCTCCTGAATTTTTCATCCCAGCAACTGATGAAGGCATCATATAAGGCGATTGCTGTTTCTGTATAGGCCGCAACAGTGGTGGCAAAATCGACTCCTGCTTTTTGTGCACCGATGCCGACAATATTCATCCAATGGCCTGGAGGAGAAAACTTCTTTGTAGCAAACATTACATGACCCGTTACATTCATCTTAAATGGGTTGTCATCCCAGAATTCGGCAATATGTTTTTGTTCATCAGTAAGACTGTCACCAACTGTCTTCACTTCTGTGAGGTAGCGGTAATATTCACTGTTCTTATTTTTAATATTATAT
>JAJAZO010000163.1 GCA_026785745.1 Chitinophagaceae bacterium
ACGCATAGTAGGTCCGGTTGATTGATAAACGGCCTGGTCTAAAACAGATTTGGTAAATTCCGGTTCATATTTCACCGAACTTTTAGTTGTGGTTCTTGGTATCACCACTTTAGAAGACCTGGTCGGTTCTTTCTTTATTACGGGTTTCACTTTCTGCTTTATTGTCACCAGGGATTTAGGATCAACAGCTCCTGGTTTCTTAACTACGGGTTTTTGAGCTGGTGGTTCAGGTTTAGCTGCCACTTTTGGTGCAGGTTTAGCCACTGGCTTTACCACTGCTTTCGGTGTAGGTTTCTTTGCCACAGGTTTCGGGGGAGCCTTTTTAGGCGCCGCTTTTTTAGGTGCAGATTTTTTCACAGTTTTCTTTGCGGCTTTTTTAGGAGCAGC
Organism: Chitinophagaceae bacterium; assembly: GCA_026785745.1. Lineage (GTDB taxonomy): Bacteria > Bacteroidota > Bacteroidia > Chitinophagales > Chitinophagaceae > JJ008. The sequence continues at coordinate 388 of JAJAZO010000163.1, forward strand.
TTTTTTAGGGGCGGGTTTGGCGGCCTTTTTTGGAGCCTGTTTTTTCTTACTTGCCATGATTTACCCTTTTTTTAAAACAATCACATTTAGCGAAACATCGTTTATTTCTACCTGGATTCCATCAGAAATTTCAGGCGCAAATTCCAGCTTGTCAGCCAGAATTTCGGCGCAAATATAGGCTTTAAACTGAGCCAAAGAATCTTTTAATCCACCGGTTGCCGATACGGTTACTTCTATCCTGTCTGTCAGTTCAAAAGCACTGTCTTTCCTTATTTTCTGGATGCGGTTCACAAATTCCCTTGCATTTCCCTCGGCTTCCAGTTCCGGCGTAATGGTTACATCCAAAGCCACGGTAAGGCTGCCTTTATTGGCCACCGTCCAGCCCGGAATATCCTCACTACTGATGTCCACGTCGGTAATTTGTAATATTACAGGTTCGCCATCAACTGGCAAATTATATTGACCTTCTTTTTCTAACAGTGCAATGTCTTCCTGGGTAAATTGAGCCAGGGCAGCGGATACCGCTTTCATCTTTGGGCCTAATTTTTTACCAAGGGCCACAAAGTTGGGTTTGATTTTTTTACTGATGAATGTATTATCAGGGTCCAGGTATTCAATTTCTTTTACATTCACTTCAGCTTTTATCAAATTTTCCACTTTTTGCAGTTGCTCTTTCATGGAAGCATTCAATACTGGTATCAATACTTTTTGCAAAGGCTGACGAACTTTAATGTTTACCTTCTTGCGAAGCGATAATATTAAAGAAGCGGCATCCTGTGCTAATTGCATTCTTTCTTCCAGCAATTCATCAATCACCGATTCATTGGCTACCGGGTAGTCAACATGGTGAATTGATTCTGCCTTGAAACGATTGGTTACAGCATTCAGGTTTTGAAAAACATTATCGCTGAAGAATGGAGAAATTGGTGCAATCAATCTTGTAATAGTTTCCAGGCATTCATACAATGTCTGATAAGCACAAATTTTATCCTGTTCGTATTCGCCTTTCCAGAAACGTCTTCTGCATAAGCGAACATACCAGTTGCTCAAATGCTCATCTACAAAATCTTCAATTACACGGCCAGCTTGTGTTGGCTCATAATCGTCCATGTAAGTGTTGGCTTTCTTTACTACAGTATTTAATGACGACAGAATCCATCTATCAATTTCCGGACGTTCTGCCAATGAAATGTATGCTTCTTTAAAAGCAAATCCATCTACATTAGAATAGAGAGCAAAGAACTGGTAGGTATTATAAAGTGTTCCGAAAAACTTACGTTGTACTTCTTTAATGCCGTCGAGGTCAAACTTCATGTTATCCCACGGAGATGCGTTGGTAACGAGATACCATCTTGTAGCATCGGCGCCGAAGGTTTCAATGGTTTTAAAAGGGTCAACAATATTGCCCAGCCGCTTACTCATCTTTACCCCATTCTTATCCAGCACCAATCCGTTTGACACACAGGTTTTATACGCCACACTATCAAACAACATAACAGCAATTGCATGAAGGGTATAAAACCAACCTCTTGTCTGGTCTACACCTTCGGCTATATAATCTGCCGGAAAACTTTGTTCAAATGTTTCTTTGTTCTCGAATGGGAAATGCCATTGAGCATAAGGCATGGCACCGCTGTCAAACCAAACGTCAATTAGATCAGGAACCCGTTTCATCGGTTTGCCCGATTTGCTAACGAGGATGATATTGTCTACAAATGGTTTATGGAGATCTAAGTCTTGAGTGGTGAGTCGTGAGTCGTGAGTGATACCCAAAGTATCTTCAGCTTTTTTAGCTTCGGCCAATAGTTGTTCTATGCTACCGATGCAAATTTCTTCATCACCTTCTTCCGTTCTCCAGATGGGCAATGGAGTTCCCCAATATCTAGAACGGCTGAGGTTCCAGTCCACCACATTTTCCAGCCAATTACCGAATCTTCCTTCCCCGGTTGATTTTGGTTTCCAGTTGATGGTTTTATTTAGTTCCACCATTCTTTCTTTTACGGCAGTGGTTTTGATGAACCATGCATCCAATGGATAATAAAGAATTGGTTTATCTGTCCGCCAGCAATGCGGATAATTGTGTTCGTATTTTTCAACTTTAAAAGCCCGGTTTTCTTTTTTCAGTTTTACACTGATGTCAACATTCACATCAACATAATTCGGGTCGTCTTTATAATTTTTTACATAGCGGTTGCTGAACTCTCCCAATCCTTCGATAAACTTTCCTTGCCTGTCCACCATTGTCAGTATCCCGATATTGTACTTCTTACC
>JAJAZO010000164.1 GCA_026785745.1 Chitinophagaceae bacterium
AAGCAAGAGAGAGACTAGAAAGAAAAAAGCTATGGGAATGAAAGCCGCATCGCTGGGAAATATTGAATTGGTTAAGCTGCATAAAACAGCCTTTTTATGTAGCCGGAAAGTGCCTGCCAGTATAGTACTGAAATGTTATGATTGGGCAATAGAGCAAAGAGAAAAAGGTAATTGCATTATGAGTGGTTTTCATTCGCAATTGGAAAAAGATGTATAGCATTACCTGCTCAAAGGAAAACAACCCATCATTATTACATCAGCAAGAGGATTAAAAGAAAAAATAGAACCGGCATTAAAAAAGCCTTTGGAAGAAGGCCAGATATTATTTATTACGTCTTTTAATAAGGAAGTAATAAGAGTAACAAAGGATACTGCTGCAATGAGAAATAAAATGATGATTGAGATAGCGGATGATATTGTTGCTGGTCATATATCAACCGGTGGTTTATTAGCAGCCCTTTTGAAGGATTCTTCAAAAAAAGTTTCCTTTTTAAAATAATTGAAATATTAACCGGCACAGACAGACCCAGAAAGTACTGGAACGACCTGAAAACGAACCTAAAAAAGGAAGGAAGTGAGTTGTCCGAAAAAATCGGACAGTTGAAAATGCAATCTGCCGACGGAAAATTTTAACTGCAAAAAACAACTATAAAAACTAGTATTTACTTCCTCCTCTTACTCAACATATACTTTTCATTAATCACCGTTCCCATCGGTTTGTTATATACTTTTCCTTCTACCCAGGAGATGATGTCGAGATAGGCAAACGAACGGGTTTCAAAACGGTTCTTCTCCAAATGTTTTATGGTATGCAAAAACTTTTCAAACTCCGGTTTCAGTTGCCGGGGTGATAAAGGAATAGAGCTGCGCAAAAATTTAAACATCGCTTCTTCCACCACGGTCAGGTTTTTCATTTTTGCCATAAAGCGATACACTGATTTGCTGAGTGATTCCATCAGCATATCATTACCAAGTTCATAATGCGCCATCAGGTGTACTACCCGTGCATAGCATTGCAGGTCGTAGCGCAGGTTGGTTTTATCATTGATGATCATTTGCAGATAATCAATACAGCGGTTATAATCGCCACTGCCAAAACACAGCATGGCAAATTTGTAATTCAACACCAATATACGGTGACTGTCTATAAAAAGATGATCGGCTTCCAGTTTTTCTTCTATACCCGGAATAAGCGGAAGCCCCTGCTTAAAAGTACCGAGCATAAAATGCTGGTTGATGCGGGCCGTGCTGATATAAATAAAAGCGAGGATGCGGAAACTATCATGGTCTTTTACCCTGTCCGTCTGCGCCACTTTTTCAAATTGCTGAAGTGTTTTTTCAAACTGGCGGTAGTTGCGTAAATCAAAATGTGCATTCAGCAAATTATGAATGCCTTTTATGTAGTGACCTGTTTCCACCCGTACCATCAATGGTTGTTCGGTAAACAGGTCAACCCATTTTTTGGTGTAGCGGTAGTACTGTAAAAAATCCTGGCGAATGAAAGCATACCAGGTGTAGCTCTGATATAAATACAATCTTTCATAAAAGCCGGTTTGCTCCCACACATCTTTAGTAAGATTGTCCCTCATAAACTGCCGCACATCTTTTTCATCTTCTTCGTTTCTTGCATGACCATGCTGCACAAACCAACTATATAGTTTTAATGCCAGGTTGGAAAGCCTTGCTACTCTTTCTATATGGTGGCTTACTTCATTAGCTTCGGCAGAAAGTATTTCGGCTTTGTCCTGCATGCTGCGGGTAATGTGCAGGTTTTCTATTCTTTTTTCCAACGCAATGGCTTGCGGCAAAAAGTTGAACTTCTGGTTGGCTTTCGCTATTTCTTTTGTCCTTTCTAAGATCCGGAGGCTTTGTATAAATAATCCTTTTTTATATAAAATATGGGCATAGTCAAACTGTTCATTCAATTGCAGGTCGAGGCTGTCGGTACTTTTTAATAAACGAAGGCTGGCTAATATTTGTTTGTAAAGATGTGTTTTGAGATTGGCTAACTGTGGCTTCGTTACATCGTCCAATTTTTTCAGCAAGGCCTTCTCATCGTAGTCTTTTAGCTTGTCCAGGGCATCAAAAAGCCGGACGATTTTGAGGTCTTCTTTGCCGGAACTTCGCTTTATATAGAGCTTGAAATGCCGTTTTTCGGCTTTTTCCAGCGACTTTATGAGCTGAAATAATATGTCGGTTGAGCGGTTGGGCATCATTGCAAATATATCCTGAAACGCTTAACAGTAAAGGGTTTTAATAAAAAGATAACCCGTAGGCATCATAAAATCAGTAGCAAATTGGGTTGAATGGGAAGCAAGTAGCCTATACCTTTGTTTTAGAAAGATGCAGCATACATAAAGCAGGCAATCGTTAAAAGAAAAGTGGGAATCGTTAGAGGTCTGAGCAGTGCATCAAAGAACACTACTTTATTAAGATTTTCATATGGCAAGCAATCGTTAGAGGTCAGTCCGTTTCTACGGAAGGGCCTTTTTTGTTTCAAAAAGGTTTGCTAAAATAAGCGTTTATATCATTTAGACAAGAAGTTTCTTTACTTTTTTTATCCTTTTCCATTGTCTGTGCAATTTTGTTAGATTTTGTTCAACCCAGTCCTCTTCTATCCTTTTTTATTTATTTTATCTTCATGCCTTAATACTAATATGTTATGGCAATCCGCATCTTTATTACCGGGGGCACTTTTGATAAGGAATATAATGAACTGAACGGGGAGTTATATTTTAAAGACACCCACATGTCTGAACTGCTTGAAAAAGGCCGCTGCAAAGTACCTGTTGAAATAAGAACACTGATGATGGTGGACAGCCTGGCAATGACGGAAGGCGACAGAACACTGATAGCCCATCAATGCAAGAGTTGTGACGAAACACAAATTGTCGTTACTCATGGTACTGATACCATGAGTGAAACAGCCAGAGTGCTGGCTGAAAAAATAAAAGATAAAACTATTGTTCTTACCGGTGCCATGATACCCATAAAGTTTGGCAGCTCCGACGGCCTGTTTAATCTCGGCAGTGCATTGGCTTTTGCCCAATCATTACCCGCCGGTGTTTATGTAGCCATGAATGGCCGTTACTTTAACTGGAATAATGTGCGGAAGAATAAACAGACCGGAGTGTTTGAAGAAGTGAAGTAATGGTTAGCTATCAATAAGAAAGAATACAAACCACAGATTACACAGATTGTTTCTTACTTTATTAATCTGTGCTAATCCCTGTAATCTGTGGCCAAAAAAATCATCGGTTAAAAGAATATTGGTTTCGTTGAAAGAAAGTTGTTTCTCCGTCAAACCTCACTAGCTTAGTCATCGTAAATTTATTATTATCTATCAGCAATACATGATGGAAAGTAGCTGGTTTATTATCGTTACCATCGTTACCTTTTTCCTGCAAAACAATTTTTAATGCTCCGTCTGGTTGTACAGTTCTCTCCATTACCTTTCGCTTATTTACCATTATTCCGTTCTTACGGATCCGATATTTATCCTTTCCGTTTTTAGCTGGTTCAGCTGAAAAGAAAATTGCAACTTCAAATACTTCAGCACTTTTTATTGCTACTTCAACATTGGCTTTTATTGTTTCTGGTGTATTACTGGTGTAGTCCAAATAAGTAAGTGTACCGTTCCACCTTCCATTCAATGGTTTAAAATCAGTGATGCTCACAGATGGGTTTTGTGCATGAGCATTCAGACCAATACATAATACTACCACTGCTGCAGCAATCTTAACCGGTGACAGGATCTTTACGTTCTTCCTGTTCATGATCAATTTATCCAACGAATATTTTCCGCCACCGCCAAAAGCTACTACCAAATAAGCCCAGAAATATAAATGCTGAAAGTACATACCGGTTAATGGTTCCGGTTTATCAAACCACAGAAAAGCGATCACAAAAAATTGAAAGGCTAACTGTGCTGCTGCAAAACGGGTAAATAAGCCAATGGCAATCAGGATACCGCCAACAAATTCTCCCCAAGCGGCTGTGGCTGCCCAGAATGCCGGTGTAGGAAATGTAAATCCAAGCCCCGCTACCTGGTCGGCAAACCAGCCGGGTGCAGTGATCGTATTCATTTTCGGCCAGCCGGCGTGGATAGCAATGCTTAATCCAACATGCAGCCGGAATAAAAGCCAGCCGATATTCATGGCCTTGTTCTCACCTATACTGGTACCAAACATAAACTGTCGGAATTGTGCTTTCATGACTAAAATTTTGTGGTGAATAATTTATTCCCACAAATATGCGCTGTTGAAAAGCCGGAGTCGCTGCAAAAGATGATATGAGACAAGGTAAAGAGGTCTCTAATTATAATGAGCCGTCTCAAATGATAATTGTGGCGGCTCAAATTAAAATATAGTTTTGAAAGTCAACGCATTACTTTTTTTCCCCTTTCCAGGGCGATACAAATTTTCGATTTTCATTAAGCGTAATTCCAAAAACTTTGTTGCCTTCAATGTAGCCTGAATGAAAATAAGTGCCGCTCTGGTCGGCTGTGGTAAAAGCGAAATAGATTTTATCCCAATCTGTATTCAAAAAACCTCCCTGAAAAGGATAGCCATAAAATTCTCCCTCGAACACTTTTCCATCAATTTTGGTGAATTTAAAATCCTTGAGGTATGGCTCACTGGCAGGTGTGGGGCGAAGGTCAATGACAAAATTACCAATCAAACTATCTGTAATTAGCTTTGAAGTATTATGCTGACTATAGCATGAAAGTGCAATAAAGGTGAAGCCCGATAATAGAAAATTTTTCATCTGTATTCGTATTTTAGGTGCTAGAACAGGCAAATGGAGAAAAAGTTTACAGGGTTTTTTTATCCAGCCATTCTTTAGGGCTTTGGCCAGTAAACTTTTTAAATGCCCGGTTGAAAGTGGCTTTTGAATTAAATCCGCAATCAAAAGCAATACCCAGCAATGTTTGTTTTTTATGTTCCCCGTTTTCAAGCAAGGTTTTCACCGCTTCGATACGAAACTGGTTTACAAAATCATTGAAGTTGAGCCCAAAACCCTGGTTTACCATTTTTGATATAAGAGAAGGATTACTTTGTAATTGTTTTGCCACTTGTGCTAAAGAAAGTTCCGGATCTTCATACACGTTCTTCGCCTGCATCAGGTTGAGTAGCTTCGCTTTCCATTCATTTAATGTTTCATCTGGTATGGCTTGATTGTTAGCTACCGATTCAATCTCTATAACTTCTGCATCTTCGGTAGTTACGGGACGTTGAAACATTGGTGGCTGATAATTTAATAACAAAGCAGAACGATAGCCCGGCAGGTTATGTCGGAAAGCAATTTTCGTTTCAATAGAATTAGCATAACCGGTAATTGCGATATAATAAAAGATTATTGCGAAGGCGAGGAAATACCACCAGGTGCTGCTATACGTTTGTTGAATAATTAATTCGCTGATAGTAAAACCGAGGCGTACAATCAGAATGAATAAAAAGGAAAGAAGGAAACTTTTTATCCAGCGAAACATCACGACATCAGCATAGCTGATAACCTGTACGATTAGTTTTTTATACAAACTATAATAACGGATAGATAATATAAAGTAAAGCACCATCGAAGCAAACCCTGTCAACTGGTACCAGGTGTCAAAATCGGGGTCAGCGCCGTTGGCCAGGAAAAAATATTTTTTCAGAATAAGTTTATCTGTGACCACCATCACAACACTAAATAGCAGATAAAGAAGTCCGGGCAGCAAATGCAGCCATTCCTTTTTACCAAAACGAAAAGAAGGGTTCAACAGACTTTGCACATAAAAGAAAATAACCGGGCCAATAAAGTATAAATGTTGAAAAGGAACATAAAAAAGAATATCCCGGTAAGGCTGTTCGTCATACCAGCCACCAAAACCAATCATCCACGGAGCGATGTACAGAATACATAGGATTAAAAAAATGCTGAGCCATTTATCAGACCGTGTTTCATTCAAAATACTTTTTCTCCACAAAAGGATAGCATAAACCAACCCATGTACAAAAAAGATAAGCAGCAGCGAGCTGTACTTATTGAAAGAAAATAACATTTTGGAAAAATAGAAAAAGCTGGTGAATAATCAGCCTCTTGTTTGATTATTATTGATTTTCCTTCAGCAGTGTATTAATATCGTCAGTCAGCCTTTCCATTTCTAAGGGAAGAGTGCCATTGTAAACACCCCTGATTCTCCTGAGCTTATCTACGAGTATAAAATTTTCGGTATGTAAAAATTCGTTGCCGGTTTGATAATACCCGATGGTATCACCGGCAAAGTATTGCTTTTTAGCGAGGTCGTAAATCTCCGTTTCTTTTCCGGTCAGTAAATGCCACTTGTCGCTGATGATACCTTTTTCTTCTGCATATTTTTTTAAAACCGGCACACTGTCCATGTCAGGTGTTACGGAATGAGATAATAGCAGTACCTCCTTATTATTTTTAAATGCTGACTGTAGTATGCCCATGTTGTTTGTCATCTTAGGACAAATACTCCCACATCTTGTAAAAATAAAATCAGCCACATAAATTTTTCCCTCTACTGTTTTCTCCGTTATTGTTTCTCCATTTTGGTTAGTGAAGGAGAATGCCGGTATGTGGTGGATAGATGAATAGCCTGCATCTGATTTATTTATCCATTCCGGAGTAAAATCGGGCTTATTAATAAAAGGTAATGATGATTCGGTTGGTTTGCTTTTGCAACCCAAAAATATCATCAATACAATAAAAGCATTATTTTTTAATAACCGAATCATAAGGATTGACACATGTTTTTAAACCAATTAATCCATATTTCTTTCCATTCCGTATTACATAGTTAGCCCTTACTGCCCCATTATCCCACCAGAGTCGTTGGCTACCTTGTTCCCTTCCGTTTTTATAGTGAAATTGTTTTACCAATAAACCAGAAATGTTCCACTCTTTAAATTCTCCATTATATTCATCATTCAACGTAGTAAAAATAAATTTTTGTTTTCCGTCGGGCCACCAGCCTGTATGCAAGCCCTCTTTTTTGCCATTAATATAAAATCGTTCTTCCGCCAATTGCTTATTAGCGTACCATTTCTTTTGTATGCTTTCTTCTACACCATTAAAATAAGACTGTACAAATTCTGTATCCTCATTTGCATATAATGAATATTTATACCCGGTAAAAAATTTGTCTTGATAATAAATAGTATCCTGATGATTAACAAATCCTGCATCAGCAGCGTTTATATAATCAGGCGGAACCGTCTTTGCAATTTTGAGTTCGGCAGTAATAGGTTTCTTTTCGTATCTGCAAGAAATAACAAAAAAACAAAACAAAAAAAGATGTAAATAAAAGAGGCATCCCGTATAAAACCGGGTTGCAGCTTTTTTATAGTCAGAGCTTGCTGCTACAGTTATGCTCATATATATTATTGTGTTACCGTACCCGGTGTGCCATAAAATCCATTTCCATTTAGGTAAGGAGCTGCTGTTGAAAAATGATAGTGATAAATTCCCGAAGCATAATCTACTGTAGCATGAGAGTGTCCATGATATACATCAAGGCCAGACGGTGTAGCACCACCCACTTCTTCTGGGCCATATACGGGGAAGCCATCCAATAAAAATCCCATTAATGAGGACTTGGTTGCTTTCACCG
>JAJAZO010000165.1 GCA_026785745.1 Chitinophagaceae bacterium
CCATCACGGTTTGCCCAATTGCTCTTAATATATATACAGCCGTTACTACAATTGACATGGCCGCTGCAATAGTAGCAATGCGGTGAAAGGCATCATCATTTTGCCAGGAACCCATGAACACTGTCATCTCTGCTACAAAGCCACTTAATCCCGGTAAGCCCAACGAACAAAGACCTACAATAAAAAATACCGTGCTGATGAATGGCATCATTTTCATCAGTCCTCCCATTTCATTTGTCATTCGGGTATGTGTACGGTCATAAATCATTCCGATAATGGCGAAGAAAAGAGCTGTCATCAAACCATGTGACACCATCTGCATCAATGCACCGGTGATGGCGGTTTGTGTCAGCATACCAATACCCAATAAACTAAAACCGACATGGCTCACTGATGAATACGCATTGATGTATTTCAAATCCTTCTGCATCATCGTAGCGAAGGCGCCGTATAAAATAGCAATGGCAGAAAGAACAATAATAATGTCGGCATATTGTTTTGCTCCTTCCGGTAATAAATAAGTAGCAACCCGCAGACAGCCATAGCCACCGAGTTTCATAGATATACCAGCGAGGAACATAGAACCGGCTGTTGGTGCCGAAGAGTGACCATCGGGTACCCAGGTGTGTAACGGGAACAAAGCCGTAAATACTCCGAAGCCAACAAAGAGTAGGGGGAAAATGATGTTTTGTAAATGCCCAGAAAGATTCACCTGCGATAAGTGCATGATGTCAAAACTGTGACCTGCATTGTAATACAGAAGGATAATTCCAACTAATATCAATGCTGAACCGCCCATAAGCATCAAGGCCAGTTTATTGGCACTGTATTCTTTTTTACCGCTTCCCCAGATACCAATCAATAAGTATTTAGGTATCACCGAAATTTCAAGGAAGAAGAAAAGAACAAATAAGTCAAGTGAAATAAAGAAACCATAAGCACCCAGGGCCAGCAGGATAAGCAGAAAATAAAATTCTTTGGTCATCTTCTCAATATTCCATGAAATCAATACCCCGGCTATCAACACAAAGGAAGTCAGTAAAATCATGGCTACCGAAATACCATCAACACCAATATGAAAATTGATATTAAGGGAAGAGAATAATGTATAGTTCTGGTCAAACAGCATTTGGGCAGTATTCCCTTCAGTCCTTTGTTTTTGAAAAGCAAATAGCAAGGCGAAGGCAGCAGCCAGTTGCACCACTGCTCCCGTTAATGAAATCCACTTCACCTGCTGTTTGTTACGGGATAATAAAACCGCTACCGCAGTGAATAATGGAATTCCTATGAGTAATAAAAGATTCATTTCGCTTTTTTCTTATTGTACCATTCTATTTCAGCCTTTAATTCTTTGGCTAGTTCTTTTTCTGAAGGCAAATACAATTTATACTTTGATGCAAACAGTCTTTTGTTTTCGGTCAATACAGAATACCGGGCTATTGTTTCATTTTTCTCTGCACATAAAATTATTCCAATGGTTGGGTTGTCAGCTTTCTGCTTTATCTTTTCTTCATAATACCGGACATAAAAATCCATTTGCCCTATATCCTGATGGGTAAGCTTTCCAGTTTTTAAATCTATCAGTACAAAGCATTTCAAGATGTAGTTGTAAAAAACAATATCCACAAAGAAGTCGTCACCGTCCGCAGAAATTCGTTGTTGTCTTGCCACAAATGAAAAACCTTTTCCCATTTCCAATAAAAAATGCTGTAGCTTATTTAAGAGCTCCGTTTCCAGTTCTTTTTCATAAAGTGTAGCATTCGCACTTAAGTTTAAAAATTCAAGGATATATGGGTCTTTTATAAAATCCAGAACTGATGGCTTATCAGTGGTTGCTTCTTTTTTAGTATGGCTTATTATTTCTTTTTTGTTTTTGGATGAAAGCAATCTTTCATAATAAAATGAATTGATTTGTCTTTCCAGTAATCTTGTACTCCAGTTATTTTCAGCTGCTTCGTTCATGTAATATTTCCTGGCTTCAATATTTTCTACTGCAAGAAGCAAGCGGTAATGTGTCCATGACAATTCGGGACGCAGTGTGTCCCATTTGTTTTTTTGCTTTGCTGGTAATTGGTCACGCAGTGAGTGATGAATTGGCTTCGCAGCCTTTTTAGATTGGCCACGCAGTGAGTGACCAATCTGGCTTTTAGCAGATTCATCACGCAGTGAGTGATGAATTGGAAAAGCCAGATAGAATAATCGCATATAGCGAAGGTTGGTGCTGGTAAAGCCCTTTCCAAAATTATTTGTCAGCCTTAGCGCCAGGGCATCAATAATTTTTTCGCCATATCCGGCTCTTTTCTGATATTTTAATTCTTCTTCCACTATCCGTTCACCAATTTTCCAATAAGCAATTACCATCGCAAAATTAACTGACCGGACAGCCGACTCCCTGGCCTGTTCAAGGATAGTTTTAATATCAATATAAATATTTTTCTTTCGAATGGCCATTTAGTCAAAAATTATTTCCAGATATAAATAAATACTGCTGCCAATACAATTACACCTGCTAAAAAGTAAATAGCATACTGCTGTACTTTCCCTGATTGTACTTTTTTAATTTTTTCTGAAACAAATTGTGTGGCGGTGCCGGAAAAATTTACCAGCCCATCCACTACATTCCTGTCAAACCATGCTGCCGGTTTTCCGATAAGATTGAACAACACTTTTTTGGTTATGAACAGGTATATCTCATCAATATAAAATTTATGATAGGCTGCTTTGTATAATCCACCCAATGAAGCTGCCAGTTTCTCCGGTTTATTGTTTTGCTTCTTGTACAACCACATGGCGGTAAAAATTCCGGCGAGGCCTAATGCTACCGGGGCAATAGAGAATTGTAAATGAAAATGTGATTCCAATGCTTTTCCATCAGTGCTTACAAATTCGCCAAATGGAATGAAGCCGGCTGCGGCTGCACCAATAGCCAATAATACCAATGGCATCATCATTACAAATCCACCTTCTTTACCCGCCGAAGCTTTAGCGGAGGCAGGCGCCTCTTTATTCCAGAAAATATTAAAGTACAAACGGAACATATAAAAAGCGGTAAGCCCTGAAGTGATTAAAGCAATCCAGTAAATCGCCATATTATTCTGGTAAGCGGCCAACAGAATTTCTTCTTTGCTGAAGAAGCCTGCAAATGGTGGTACACCGGCGATAGCTAAACAGGCTATTAAGAAAGTGATATGAGTGATGGGTAAAAATTTCCGTAGCCCGCCCATATCTTTCATGTCGTTGCTGTGTATATAATGTATCACGGCACCTGCACCGAGGAATAATAATGCTTTAAACATGGCATGGGTGAACAGATGAAACATAGAAGCTGTATAACCCAAACCTGCGTCACCACCATAATGTGATACACCGAGTGCAAACATCATGTATCCAATCTGCGACATGGTGGAATAAGCCAGTACTCTTTTAATATCTGTTTGTGTGCAGGCAATGATGGCAGCGATGATGGCAGAGACTGCACCGACCCATCCGACAATTTCCAATACACCCGGAGTGGTGAGTGAAAACACCGGGAATAATCTTGCTACTAAATAAACACCGGCGACCACCATAGTTGCAGCATGTATTAATGCAGAAACAGGAGTGGGGCCTTCCATCGCATCAGGCAACCAGATATGCAACGGAAACATGGCACTCTTGCCGGCACCACCGATAAAGACCAATGCTGCTCCCCATGTTAAAGTAGATGCACCAAGGAAGGAGGAAGCAGTGGCGGTTTTTACAGCACTTGATTCGGGAGAAGTCAATATTGCAATCAGTGTATTGAAATCGAGAGTACCAGCACTGTCGGATAATATTAATATACCAATCAGGAAACCTAAGTCTGCAAAACGGGTTACGATAAAAGCTTTTTTACAGGCCGCTACAGCACTTGGTTTGTCGTAGTAGTAACCAATAAGTAAGAAAGATGATACACCAACCAATTCCCAGAAAATGTATATCTGGAAAATATTGCTTGATAATACCAACCCAAGCATGGAGAAAGTAAACAAACCGAGGAATGAATAATAAATTGGAAATCTTTCTTCACCCTTCAGGTAGCCAAGGCTGTAAATATGCACCATCAGCGAAACAAATGTGACAACGACCAGCATCATCACAGAAATCGGGTCGATGAGAAGGCCGATATCAATAGAAAGGCCTTTGGAAAATTCCAGCCAGGTCATTTGCATCGGAACGAATTTCTGGTAAACACCATCCACCTTGCCGTACACAAAAAAGTAATCGTAGGCTGTGTACAAGGCAAGGATGGTGGAAGTAAGTAAGAGAACAGTTCCAATAATGCCGGCACTTTTCTTAAAATATTTTCTACCGAATAAGCCAAGTAAAATAAACCCGGCTAACGAGAGTAAAGGAATTAATGCTATGTATAAAGACTTGTTCATTTATTTTAAATTCCCAAACTTCCCTTTAGGGGTTGGGGGATTAATACTTTAAATCTTCAGCATTTTCGACGTCAATAGATTTGTGGCTACGGTATAAGTTGATGATAATGGCGATTGCTACAGCAGCTTCAGCAGCTGCAATAGCAATAATGAACAAAGTAAAAAACAAACCATCCATTTTATCCGGCCATACATATTTATTGAAGGCAATGAAATTCAGGTTAACGCTGTTCAGAATCAGTTCTATGCTCATTAGCATGGTGATTAGGTTTCTGCGGGTGAGAAAACCATAAACACCGATAAAAAACAGTGCAGCACTGATGAATAAAATATGGTATAGTCCGGGTTCCATTTTATTTCTCGCAAAGACGCAAAGGCGCTAAGTTTTTTTTAAGGGTTTAAATGAATATCTTTTTTATCGGAAGCCTTTAAAGCCCCTCCTTGGGAGGGGTTTGGGGAGGCTCTTAATGCAATAACTATACAGCCAACCAATGCTGCCAGCAACAACATGGAAATAACTTCAAAGGGCAACGCATATCCTTCATCATTAACATTCAGCATCTTTCTGCCAATGTCACCAACTGTTGGGGCTGCTGTTGTTCCGGCAATAGTGAAAGCATGCTGGTACACCTGCAACATGGTTAATGCAAATCCACAAAAAACTGCCAACGCTGAAAATATTTTCCTGTCTAATTTTTGTTTCGCTAATTTTTCTCCCGCCTGTTGTGTCAGGAAGATGGAGAAGATAATCAGCACCACAATACCACCGACATACACTACTATTTGCACCGCAGCAATAAATTCATACTGCAGCCAGAAATAAATACCGGCAATGCC
>JAJAZO010000166.1 GCA_026785745.1 Chitinophagaceae bacterium
CGGTAAGTTTGGCAAAACAGAAAGTGGCAACATCTGGCTTGATCCGGTTCGTACTACACCTTACCAATTCTACCAGTTTTGGTTAAATGCCAGTGATGCCGACGCAGAAAAATGGATTAAGATTTTTACGTTTTTGACTCGACCCGAAATAAACTTTATTCTTGACGAGCATAAAAAAGATGCTGGCAAAAGGCTGTTACAAAAAAGGCTGGCAGAAGAAGTTACCAAATTTGTACATGGGGATGCCGGATTAGCAGAGGCTATTGCCACTACCGAAAAACTTTTTGCTAATCAAACTGCATCAGCAGAAAGCCTCTCCATCAAAGATTTAGAAGGAATGGAAGGTGTAGTGAAAATTGATTTTTCAAAAGATAAAATTGAAACTGGTATTGATGTAGTTTCCTTTTTAGCGGAAGCCGCTATTTTTCCCAGTAAAGGCGAAGCAAGAAAAACAGTACAGGGTGGCGGCGTAAGTATTAATAGAAAAAAGGTGGACGGCATTGAGTTGAAAATTGATACCTCCTTACTGCTGCATGATAAATATTTGCTGGTGCAAAAAGGGAAAAAGAACTATTACCTGGTAAAAGTAGCTTAAAGGTCTTTCATCACCTTCCACATTTCATCAGCAATAAAAAGATTGCCTTTATCATTCATGTGTACCCTATCATAAGTAAGTACTTCTTTTTCTTTGTTATCCGGGTTGTTCGTTTTCAGGTAATCAATAAATTTTTTACGCAGGTCTATCAGCGGCAGATTGTTTTTCTTAGCAAGGTCACGGATGATATTACTGTACTTATTAAGGTCGCCATCTAAGGGATTACTCATGTCTGTCTTTTCTCCTACTACTGCCGGTGTACACAGTACTACTTTAATGTTCTTGTCTTTTAATTTTTTAATAATGGCCTGATAAAATTTTTCAAACTTATCAGCATCGGTTCCAGTACCCAATAAAGTTTTATGCCATACATCATTTACTCCAACATATATCACCACTACATCCGGGTTTTTGTTTAACACATCTTCTTCCATTCGTAAATACAAATCATACACTTTATTGCCGCTAATGCCTGAGCCTATCAAATCATACGCACCATTTTTTTTCTGCACTTTAAGCAGGCTGTCCATTTTCAGGATATAGCCTTTGTATGGTTTTTCTTTAACCCCCAACTCAGTTATAGAATCGCCAAAGAAAATTATTTTTATTTTTTTCTGTGGTGCAAAAGCACAAGAGATAAAAAGAATAGTGGTAATGAATAAAAGCTTCTTCATAGTAAGTAGTTAATACATAAAAATACAAAAGACTGTGTGCCGGCATGCAGGCACCGGATAAGCAGATGATTATTTGTTACAAAACAGTTGCGTTGTTAACGAACTTTAAACTAACTATCTATAACATTTAATTGAAAGTGTCAGATGTTCTGCGGGACATCAGACACTTATCACTCCACATCCACCTGTTTCTTTATCACCGAACCATTGCTGACCTCTGGCAGATATTTTCTTTCTTTGATGAGGAAACCGTTTCCTTTCTCACAAAAATGCACTTTCAGGTTTTCAATGCTGATGGGATTGCCGTCAGGAATATCGGCAATATTGGAGTGAAGAATATCATGCCCGTCAATAATTACCACTAATCCGCTGCCAATGGCTTCCATTTTATTGCCTTCGGTTACCAGCATTCCGGTATCTTCTCCCAAACCAATTCCAATGCAGCCTGGGTTAGCCGCTATAGCTTGCACCAGTCTTCCAAACCTTCCTCTTTTTTCGAAATGGGAATCAATGATAACTGAATTCAGAAAACCAAGACCGGTTGTTATTTTTACTTCCCCCTTTAAATGCGCCCTTGCTGCATTACCTTCATAAATCATGGTATTACTCATGGCCATGGCGCCAGCTGATGTTCCTGCAATAAGAAAGTTTTCTTCTTTATATCTTTTTTTGAGAATGGAAAGAAACTCTGTACCACCATCTGTTGCACTCAATCGCAATTGATTTCCTCCACTAAACATTACCGCATCACAATGACGGATACGATCGATAAATTCGTCATTCATTGCATCTTGCCGGGTGCGGATGTGCATGACACCTATATTGGTACAACCAATTTTTCCGAATGCATTCAGGTAATTCTCCCCTACTTCATAAGGAATCATGGAGGCAGTAGTAATCACTTCTATGCGTGCAGCGGTGCCACCTGCTTCTTCCACAACCCGGCGAAGAATACCGAGTTCAAAAAAATTAAGATTGTTGCGTTGAAAGCCGTCCACTTCCAATTCGATGCCTTTATGTTCGGCTCCACCTATCGCAATCAGTTTTCCTTTCGGATTACTCATTCATCGGGGTTTGATTATAGACAAATGTAATAGAAAATTAACGTAAGAATAGTGTGAAAATGAGGGAATGTGGAAATGTGGGAAAATGATAATAGATGTCAGGTATCAGGTGTTGGATTCTTTGTTAATTTATCTTTTACGAAATAAACAATGACCCCGAATACCGCAATCAAACTACCCCACAAAGCAAACCATTCCGTAGAAATAAACAAGAATATCCAGATAGTGATGGAAAGTATAATGGGGACAGGGAATAACCACATTTTAAATGGTAAGCCTTTATTGCCAAATTTCTTTCGGAGTAGCACTA
>JAJAZO010000167.1 GCA_026785745.1 Chitinophagaceae bacterium
CGGACAAACCATTAATGCAACAACAGCCGGGGCTGCTGCTGATGCGGTGGGTACTTGTGGTACGTCATTAGGCACTGCACCCGGATTATGGTACACTTTCACAGGTGATGGATCACCTGTTACTTTAGCTACCTGCGGTGGTATAACAGCTTATGATACCAAGCTCGGTGTATTTAGCGGCACATGTACTTCGCTTGTTTGTGTAGCTGGTAATGATGATTTTTGCGGATCCAGCTCACAAGTAACTTTCCCAACTATTTTTGGAACCCAGTATTATATATTGGTTACTGGCTTTAGCACTAATTCCGGTAATTTCTCTTTAACCAGAACCTGCGTTGCACCATGTGCAGGAACCCCTTTGGCTGGTACTATTACCGGCCCGGCTACAACTTGTGCGGGCAGTGCGGCAACACTTACTTTAAATGGATTTACACCATTACCTGGTATCGGCGTTCAATGGAAATCATCCACTGTTTCCGGTGGTCCTTATGCTAATATCGCAGGTGCAATAAGTTCAACCTATAACTTTATAGGAACTGGTACTACAACTTATTATATAGCGACAGTAACTTGTGCTAATGGCGGGGCTGCGGTCAATTCACCTCAGTTTACCATTGTACAGGGAGCTCCTGCACATTCGGTATTGAACTTCACTGTTACATCAGTTTGTTCTCCGGGTACAGCAACATTTACCGGCACAGCAGTTAACGGCGGCCCGGGTAACTATACTCATGTACTTACCGGTCCCGGTACGATAACACCTAATGCACCAACAGGTACTAATAACAATACAGGCAATTTTGTAGTTTCTAATGTGCCTTTCGGTACCAATACATTTACGCTAACGACTACTGATGGAATTGGTTGTTCAGTTGCTTCTGCTATACCTGGAGTAATCATTAATCAAACGCCGGTTATTACATTAACACCTGCTGCAGCTACCATTTGTAATGGACAAATTCAGCAAATTAGTGCCAGTGTGGTACCACCGGGAGTGCAAACATTTGCCCAAGCATCAACCATTGTTATTCCGGCCGGTTCACCAGCTGTATCAGCCGGTATTGCAGGTCCATATCCATCCCTGATAAATATAGCAGGGTTCCCCGCTACGGGAGTAACAGTTAAATCTGTGAGATTGGGTAATGTTAACCATACCTTTCCTGATGATATGGATATTGTACTGGTTTCTCCTGCTGGACAGGCTGTAGTATTAATGTCAGATGTAGGAGGCGGAACAGATGAGGTAGGTCTTGATTATACATTTGATGATGCAGGAGTAGCAATGGCCGATGCAGCTTTAAATCCTTCGGGAACTTACAAACCAACCAATTTCGGGGCAACGGATACCTATCCGGCTCCGGGTCCGGGCAGCCTTACCCAGGCTTCTCCAACGCTAAGTTCATTCTCCGGCAATCCCAATGGAGATTGGAAATTATATATTGTTGATGCCTTTACTGGTGACGTTGGATTTATTGCTAACTGGAATATTACATTCACTATCACTTCACTGGCATCTTTCAGTCCCACAACAAACCTGTTTACAGATGCGTTGGCAACTGTTCCATATACTGGTACACAAACAAGTGTGGTTTTTGCAAAACCAACCGTTACCACACCTTATGTTGCAACATCTACTGTAGCAGGATGTACAAGTACAGCAACATCTACAATAACCGTAAACCAGTCACCGGCTATTGCGACTCAACCAACACCAGCCGCACAAACTGTTTGTCCCGGCACTACGGTTACTTATTCAGTAGCAGCTACAGGAGCCGGGCTTACGTATCAGTGGAGACTGGGAGCTACAAACCTGGTTAACAATGCGCAGATTTCCGGAGCTACTACAAATACGTTGACTATAACCAATGTGGCTGCTGCAAATGCCGGTTCTTACACAGTTTTAGTAAGTGGAACTTGTACTCCTGTAGTTACATCCACCCCAGCAGTATTAACCGTTGCATCTGCTCCGGTAATAAGTGCTCAACCGGCTAGTGTTACAATATGTGCCGGAGCTAATGCCAGCTTTACTGTTGCTAATGCAGGAAGTGTACCAGCACCAACTATTTATCAATGGCAGGTAAGCACCGATGGAGGTATTACATGGACTAATCTGCTTACGCCTGATGCCTTTACTCCTGCAATAACTATAACAGGTGCAACGATTGCTCAGAATGCTACCAGGTACAGGGTAATAGTTACAAATACATGTGCCCAGGCTACTACATCGTCTGCAGCTATACTTACAGTAAATCCATTACCAGCGGTAACGGCTGGTGCCCTTCCGGTAAGGATATGTATCAGTGATTCACTGGTGGCATTAACTGGCTCGCCGGTAGGTGGTAGCTGGAGCGGTATCGGTGTTTCTGGTTTCAATTTTGTACCACCTGCAACAGCCGTGGGTTCCTATACTCTTACCTATAGATTTACTAACACACTTGGTTGCGCTTCAACAGCAACCGTTGTCGCAGTTGTTCAGGGGTGCCCGGAAAGGTCACGGTTGCTGGCAAATGATGCGTTAGTTGTTTATCCTAACCCAAATAGTGGAAGGTTCTTTGTAAGGGTGAACAGTACGTTGTATAATTATATTGGAATGAAAGTATATAATGCACAGGGTCAGTTATTGAATGGTAAGGCGGTTAACGATGCACTCGTTTCGCCGGTGTTTGGCGGATTGGTATTTGGCCGTGTAATCCCAATTAATCTTACACACTTGCCTGCAGGCATATACATGGTTAAGTTCTATTACGATGGTGGTGTAGGAACTGCAGAGAAGGGCTTCAAGGTGGTGATAGGAGGACATTGATAAAACCCGGGTAATCAAAATTTATATAAGGCATACGCCAATTGGCGTATGCCTTTTTCTTTACTAAATACCGGTTCTTAACTTTAGGGTACAATGACATCAGCATTACTCATATCAATACTTACTAAAAACCAGCAGCATTTCCATCCGGTTGTTTCATTTGACGCAGCAAAAGACAAACTGCTACCACTTAATTTTACATCGCAGAACACAGAACTCACCAATAATATTTTAAGTGACACAAAAAAATTTTCTTTATGGGTGAATGAAAAATTAGCTGCTGCAGCTGCCCGGTATGGCATTGGTGGATACGGAGAACACCGTACCGTTTACAGCATCAGCAGGGTATTTGATGCTGATAAGGAAGCAGAAGAACCAAGACGCTTACACCTCGGAACAGATATCTGGGGCAAGCCTCATACTTCTGTAATGGCACCATTAGATGGTATCGTACATAGTTTTGCTTTTAATAATCAATTTGGCGATTATGGAGCTACTATTATTCTTTCACATCTCCTCGAAGGAATTAGTTTTTATACGCTGTTCGGCCACCTGAGTTTAAATTCAATAAAAAACCTGCAGGAAGGTGACCGGGTAGAAAAAGGAGATGTGTTTGCAGAGTTTGGCATTCAATCAGAAAATGGAAGCTGGCCGCCCCATCTTCATTTTCAAATCATCATAGACATCGGCGATTGGTCAGGAGATTATCCGGGAGTTTGCAAATTTTCTGAGAAAGAAAAATGGCTTAACAATTGCCCCGACCCTGATATTATTTTACAACTCAATAAACTGTTATAACAAATCTCTCCGGGATGTTTAATTGTTTAATAATTAGCTTTACAACTATTCAATTAAAAAGTTCATGTCCAATACAAACCTGAGCAGCGATAAACAAGACCTGACGGCAGCCGACAAAGAATTCGAAAACAATATCCGTCCTGCACAGATAGCCGATTTTGCAGGGCAGGATCAGATCATTGAAAACCTCCGCATATTTATTAAAGCAGCTAAGATGCGGGGCGAAGCATTGGATCATGTATTATTTCATGGCCCGCCCGGTTTAGGAAAAACTACTTTGTCCAGGATTGTAGCCAATGAATTAGGTGTAAATATTAAAGAGACATCGGGGCCGGTAATAGAAAAACCGGGTGACCTCGCCGGATTGCTTACCAGCCTTGAAAGCAATGATGTATTGTTCATTGATGAAATACACCGGCTGAGTACGGTAGTAGAAGAATATTTATATGCAGCCATGGAAGATTACCGTATTGACATTATGATTGACAGTGGTCCCAACGCAAGAAGCATACAGATAAACCTCAATCCGTTTACGTTGATTGGTGCCACCACAAGAAGTGGCTTATTGTCAGCACCGTTGCTGTCCAGGTTTGCCATCAAATCAAGATTGGAGTATTATTCTTCCGCTATACTCAATAAAATTATTCATCGCTCTGCCAGCATACTCGGTACAAAAATTTCAACAGAAGCAGTGGGAGAGATAGGCAGGCGAAGCCGGGGCACTCCAAGAATTGCCAATGGCTTATTGCGCAGGGTACGGGATTTTGCCCAGGTATTAAATGATGGTGACATTGATTTCGGCATTACCCAGCATGCACTGAAAGCATTGAATGTGGATGAGTATGGTTTGGATGATATGGACAACAGGATTTTGCAAACCATCATCGAAAAATTCAAAGGCGGTCCCGTAGGCATCACAACTATTGCTACCGCCGTTGGCGAAGAAGCCGGTACACTGGAAGAAGTATATGAACCATTCCTGATACAGGAAGGTTTTTTACAACGCACATCAAGAGGAAGAGAAGTAACGGCTAAAGCGTATGAACATCTGGGAAAATCAAAACCTGATTCTTCAGGTACATTATTTTCATAAAAAAATGAGTGCCGGTTTAGCGACACCCATTTGCATATTCTAAAATTTTCTTATCAGCACATTTCTTTATGGTTGTACTACCAGCCTGAAGCCGTTGCCATGAATATTCACAATCTCTATCTTCTCATCATCTTTTAAATACTTGCGGAGTTTGGCAATATACACATCCATACTGCGGCCATTGAAATAAGTATCGCTGCCCCAGATTTTCTTGAGGGCTTGTTCTCTTGGCAACAAATCGTTCAGGTATTCTGCCAGCATTTTCAGCAATTCATTTTCTTTCGGACTCAGTGTTTGCGTTATACCATTGTGTATCAATTGCCGCAACTTGGGGTTAAAGTGATAACTGGCCAAATCAAATTCCTTGTTCTCACTTTCCCTGTTCTGCTCTTCATTTCTTTTAAGGATGGCTTTTATTTTCAGCAGTAATACTTCGCTGTCAAACGGTTTGGTGATATAATCATCAGCACCAAGTTTATAGCCCTGTATCACATCTTCCTTCATGGTTTTAGCACTCAGGAAGAAGAGGGGAATATCCGGATCCACATCCCGTATTTCTTCCGCTAATGTAAATCCGTCCATATTGGGCATCATTACATCCAGCAGGCATAGGTCAAATTTTTCCCGTTGAAAAGCGGCGAGGCCAAGGCGGCCATCTCTTTCCAGTGTTACATCGTAATCATTTAATTCCAAATAATTCTTCAAAACACTTCCAAGGTTCGGGTCGTCTTCGCACAACAAAATTTTAGGTTTCTTCGTGTCCATTGATAATAGTTTTAATGCTTGTTCAATTCTTCGTTTATAAATCCATCTCCGTCTTCACCATCTCCTCCAGAGCTTGCCGAAGGAATGGAGAGGGAAGGGGTGAGGTTTGGTGACAAATAAAGTTAAAGCATTTGAGGGGTTAAAGGATAAGGGACGAATATTTTGTTAAAACACCTTTGTTTCAAGCTCTTAGCTCCCTTGCTTTTGCCTTATAGTATAAAAACTGTGCCATTTGCAGTGGTGTTGTAGCAAAACCGACGATGAATAGTGTTTGAAGAATATTTTGTAATTTTAGAATTAATGAGAAAAGCATTATTAAGAAGACCGGAAACGGCGGTGGATGTTTTTAAATTATTGCCGGAAGGAGTCCTTTGCCAGGTAATTGATAATACTATTTATATGTCGCCAGCACCAAGTTTTGAACATCAAAAAGTAATTGCTAAAATTATGTTCGGCATTCTTGGTTTTCTGGACAAGAACCCGGTTGGGGAATGTGTAGCATCTCCTGTAGATGTTTTTTTAGACCAATACAACGCATATC
>JAJAZO010000168.1 GCA_026785745.1 Chitinophagaceae bacterium
CAACTATTTCAGGCTATGGATTTTATGGTATTACAGGGAATTACCGGTGCTGCTGTTTATAAAAATAAACTGTCCATGTGCAACGGAGCCAACCTTGCTTACGAACGAAAAACTTTTTATGCCGTCAATGGGTTTTCCGGTGTTGATCATATTGCCTCTGGTGATGATATGCTGCTGATGCATAAGATATGGAAGCAATATCCTGATAAAGTTCATTACCTGAAATCAAAAGAAGCTATTGTTGCTACTGCGCCAACGAAAACCTGGAAAGCTTTCTTTAACCAGCGGATACGGTGGGCCAGCAAAGCAACAGGCTATGAGGATAAAAGAATTTTTTTTGTATTGCTGCTGGTTTATCTATTCAACCTTTCCTTTCTTGTATTAGCCGTAGCGGGGTTCTTCTGTAGTTATTATTGGCAGTATCTCGCAGGGCTATGGATTGCCAAAACAGTTGCAGAGTTTCCCTTTTTTATATCCCTGGCAAAATTTTTCAATAAACAATGGGTCATTAAACTGTTTTTCTTTTTTCAACCTCTTCATATTCTCTACACTATCATATCAGGCTTGTTCGGGCAGTTTGGAAAGTATGAGTGGAAAGGGAGAAAAGTAAAATAAGTATCTTCCCTGCATGAGTCAATCCCAATCATTCCAGGCGGCAGCATGGCGGCGGCTGAAAAAAAACAAAGGCGCCATCTTTGGGTTGATTGTAATTGCAATGGCTGTGCTGATTGCCATTTTCGCCTATTTCATAGCTCCTGATCCTTCTCCATTTGCGAATCGCATTATTTTAGAACTCGGTGGCGAAAAGCCGGGCTTTAAACAAAGTTTTATTAAAGTAAGAAAGAATAAAGAGGTGGTGGCAAGCAGTTTTTTTAAACAATTGGTTTCCGGAAAAGAAGATGCTTATTACTATGTGCCGATTGTAAGTCATGAGCAAAAAGGTGATAGTATTATAGTTCAAAAATTTATTGATGAAGGTTTGAGTGAACGGCAGGCTTTTCATACAAAACAAATTGCTGCGACTCCCGTCATCACAAAAAAATTCCTGCTGGGTACAGATAAATATGGCCGGGATATTTTAAGCCGTATTGTTGTTGGCACAAGGGTAAGTTTAAGTGTCGGATTAATCACCGTTATCATTTCACTTAGTATTGGCTTAGTATTGGGTTCATTAGCCGGTTATTTCCGTGGCCGCACTGATGATGTTATTATGTGGTTTATCAACGTTATCTGGAGTATTCCAACCCTGCTCCTTGTGTTTGCTATTACACTGGCATTGGGAAAAGGTTTCTGGCAGGTTTTTATCGCCGTTGGATTAACGATGTTGGTGAATGTGGCAAGATTAGTAAGAGGTCAGGTTCTAGTCGTCAGGGAACTGGAATATGTAGAAGCAACGAGAGCATTAGGCTTTTCCAATTTCAGAACTATAGTGCGGCATATCTGGCCCAACATTATGGGGCCGGTAATGGTGATTGCTGCCAGCAACTTTGCATCAGCCATTGTTATCGAAGCTGGTTTAAGTTTTCTTGGTGTTGGTGTACAGCCGCCACAGCCAAGTTGGGGATTAATGATAAAAGAAAATTATAATTTTATCATTACGCAAAATCCTATGCTGGCCTTAGCACCCGGCTTTGCTATAATGTTGCTGGTGCTTGCTTTTAACCTGTTGGGAAATGGATTAAGAGATGCGTTGAACGTCAGGGGGAGAATTTGATCAATACAAGTACACAGATGACGCAGATAAAACGGACTTGCCTCCCGGCAGGCAGGTAAAAACAGATTTGTTTTTGCTTCGCAGAATCAAAGACTAGTTTCCATTTAAATCAGGCTCCTTATTAACTCTCGTATTAACATCCGATACAATTAACGCAGCAAGACATAAAAAGAAGAGGCTCCCTATTTTATCTGTTTCAATTAAGTCGCTTAAAAAATTTAATACCATAATCATTGTAAGTATAACACCTGTTACTATAGCAACAGCTTTATAAAATACATCTTTTATCCGGTGATATAATTTCTGTGCATAATAAATCATAGCTCCCAATAAAAGCAAAAAGAAAAGCAGTCCGGGAATTCCCTGTTCAATCGCATTCAGAAAAAAATAATTATGTACCGTTGAATGTTCCGGATTATCACTCACCCAAGTTTTATAGGCAGGAACAGTATATCCTTTATAGTTATTGTAAAAAGTATTGGGGCCGTAGCCGGTCAGCCAATTGTCTTTTATCATTCTTACGCCAGCTATCCAACGGTAAAAACGTTCTGCCGTGGAAACATCTTTTAACTTATAGGTAGATATAAGATGCTCACTAAAATCTTTATGAAAAATTGTTGTCTTATAATCAGGAGCATATTGCAGATAGCGGTCGTTTCCTTTTATCCAGAAAAGCAAACTGATAGTTATGATAATAGCTGCTATATATGAATAGAACAACAATCTCTTTTTTAGTAGCCAATATGCAGCAGCTCCGGCCACCATTGCCAGCCAGGCTCCTCTTGCATAAGAAAAGAACAAGGCAACTAAAGCGACAATTATAGCACCAATCAATAATAGCTTTATATTCTTTTTCTTACTTAATTGAAAAATTGCAACCAGCACCGGTATTATGCAAACCAGCAAGGCAGAGTAGTTAACATGATTGCGAAAAAAAGGGTTGACAGCGTCATTGATGGTTGCAAAACTGAAACCCGTTTGATAATGACGAAGCAAAGCAATAACAGTTACCACCATCATTGAACCTGCCAGCACTATAGAAGCAATCGTAATAGCTTTTTTATCTTTAAAGACAATCAATGGTGCTGCTACAAATGCGCCAATATACCAGCCTTTTGCAAGCAGGTATTTTAATGAGATTTGCTTATTGGTAGAAAAAAGCACCGTAAACAACATCCAGCACATACCCGTTAATAATAAAAGCAATAACGGATGCTGTAAAACATTTTTTGATATTGCCTTTGGTGAATATAACCAATACGCCAAAAAAAGAATAGATACCAACAGCATCAGAAATTCATCCGGAATATCTGTACCCAGCCCGGAAGAAAAATTATATTCAAAAGAAAATGGTAAAGAAGCTAGCAACAAGAAGAAAAAAAGGTTTCTGTTTTGCCAGCCTGCATAAAATAGTAAAACCGAAAAAGGAACAGCAACAAAAAAATATTGCTCTGTAAATACTGCTATTCCAAGCATTGCAATGAACATTCCTGCCAGGGCAGCAAAAAGAAATTGAGATTTATTACCTGCAATGGTCACTTGGGCAATGTTTTACTTCTTTGCATAACTAACGCAGCAAATAATGCAAATAACAAACTCAGTACTGCCGTTGCTATCATTATCTGTAACCGCTTAGGTCTGTCTGGCCGTAAAGAAACTTTGGCCTTCTCCACTATAATTAATGCTGGTGGTTTGCTGTCAACCATTAACTGGTATTCACCAATCAATTTTTCATACTGCTGTAGCTGTCCTTGCAGCGAACTATTTATGGCTGTCGTGTCAAGCTGAACCTGTAGTTTTTGTTTTCCTGACATCAGCCCCATTAATGTAGCTTCATTGCCGGCACTCTGCAAATTTTGATGAATAGATTGGAACTTATCCATAATGGCATTGGCCAATTGCGGTGCCAGGCTTTTATCCGTATCCCACACTTTTACTTTTAGCTCTCCGTATTCACTCTTCATTACTTTGGTATTTCC